>JAFUCW010000129.1 GCA_017459485.1 Eggerthellaceae bacterium
AGAGGCCTTTTTCACCCTATATGACAATCCGTCAGAACCCGAGGACTTTTGTCCAATCGAACAGCTCGCCTACGACTTCCGAATGTCTTAAGGCGCGCTTGCGCGAAAGGCCATGCACGAGAGGCTCGAACAGCGTGGCCCAGTACGCCGTAAGAAGCATATGTAGTTCCTCTTGGTCGATGACTTTAGGCGCAATACCGCGCTTGTGCGCTTCCTTGATGAACTTGTACGAACGCTTGGTCACGTCTTCTACGAAATCATGGATGAAGTTGACGTGTTTTGTTCCCTCGGAGGCGATGAGCAAGAGGCGAAACCCTTCGTAGTGGTCATAGAACATGTGTACAATGCGCGCTTGTGTTTCAGGCGTCAATTCCCAGATGTGCCGCATGTTGTCGCGGTCGAGGTGGTCGTAGTTCACGGATTCAACGCTGTTGCAGTACTCGTCGACCACGGCAAGGGTGGGGGCAACGACCGCGTCGAACAGCTCTTCTTTGTTCCTGTATCGTTTGTAGAACGCACCCGTCGTCACACCCGCTTCAGAACAGATACTTCGTAGTGATGCCCCCTTGAACGTCTTTGCTGCGAATTCGGCCTGAGCGCTTTTTAGTATCCTGCTGTCTATGCTGGTATCCGCTACCGCCATGCCCCGTCCTGCTCTGCGTTTGTACAGTCTATGATAACAATGTTATTGATAACATTGTTATCATAAGTGAGCGAATGAGAACTGTCAACTAGAGGAGAGGGCAACCACGGAGGCAGCGTTGCGGTGCGACTTGGCCGCCAGAGTACTAGGGCTCCGCGGCGCTCTTTGCGCCGAGCAGGTTCTTGCCGCGTTTGACCATTCTCTTGATCTTGCGTGGAGTGACAACGGCAGCCCTAGCTATCTTCCACGACATTGGACCGAGGGCTTTTCCTTTGAGAAGCGCCGAGAAAACAGGCTCCGGGCTAAGCATTTTCGAAAAGCGTACGTCTCGTGGCATATTCATCTCGTCGCCGATCTTGGCCAGCTGGTTGCGCGTTTCTACAATGCGATAGAGGAGGTCGGCATTTTCTTCCCGAAGTGCATAGTCCCTAAGCCGTGGGCCCATTTCGCCGCAAAGCCTATGAACGCAGTTGTCGTAGAGCTTTTGAAAGCCATGCTCCTTGGCTAGATCTGCAACAGCCACAATGCCGGCAAGGGCGTCGCTGCCTTTTCGATAGTCCCAGATCACATGCGCAACGTCCACTCTATAGCTATAGGTCATCTCTCTAAGGGCATAAAACTCGCATGCCGCAATCATCGCCTGAACGAAGAAGGGGGGGTCTTGGTACCTTAGGAGGTCGGGAAACCTGATGTGGTTGCTGTCCAGCAGGTCCCTTTTGTAGATGAAACGGTAGAAACCATAGTCGAATTGCCAATCCGAATACCTGATCAGCGCGTCCTTTTCGAAGCCCTGTCCCCTGTAGTAATGCGCAAACTTTCCTTTGGGGTCATTTCGATATCTTCCATCAGGGCGGATTCGTTCTATCGTGCCACCGACAATGGCCATCCCGTATTCTGTAGCCTTGGAGTACATGCTCTCAAGCGTATGCACGGAAGGGTACTCATCATCCGAGTCAAGAAAGGCGACGAATTCACCGCGTGCGTTGTCAAGACCGACATTTCTCGCAAGGCCGGCACCTTGGTTTTCCTGCGTAAACACGGTAACCCTGTTCCCAAGTTTTGCCTTCCACTCCTTAAGTATGTCCGGCGACGTGTCTGTCGAACCGTCATTGATGCAGATAAGCTCGCACTGGGAAGATATGCTTTGGCTTTCAAACGAATGGATGGCGCTGTCAAGGTGGTCTTCGGCGTTGAAGACAGGCATGATCACGCTGATCTTTGGCTCCATCTACCCTTCCATTCTTGCGGTTTGGCTTAACCAAAACAGCATAGCATTTGAGGAGCGTGGAATACAGACAGCACATCAAATGGCGCCAAGCGAAAGACAGGGCCAAGTGAACTTATCTTATGAGCATAGATTATAGGATTTGCTCTATTAGGCTTCATCTCGCATCAGTGCTCTCTAGGAAGGAATGGCATGAGCAGCACTTCGCCGAAAGTCAGCATAATTATGCCTCCGTTTAATACTGCGGACTATAACGAAGGGGCCTTACGAAGCGCAGTAAAACAGACGCTCAAGGATTTTGTTATTGGGCCATTCGCGCAAGCTTTCCTCAACGATGCACCGATTGGGCATCGTTGAGAAGCATATTCGATTGCGCAATCCAAAAACAAGGCCATCTGTGTCACAAAGTTTGATTTCTACAAAGTTAGATATTTCTAATTAGTGGTAGTTATGCATTACATACGGTTTCTACCTGCGATTATTGCTATTTGCTTTTTGCTGGACACTGTGGATACGCTAGCCATTTGAGCAATTGAGTGGTTTTTCGGACCCTTCGTTTGCAGAAACCCAACTTTGTGACATAGTCTTTGCTCTTATTGGATAGAGGATCTGATGAAATGGAGGAAATGGTGGGTGATCCTCGTTTGTACGTTAGCCACGACTCTGCCCTTCATTATTGTAGGTCCAATCCTTCTGTCTATGTTTTAGACGGGCTCGGCCAGAAAATCCGAAAACTTCAGGGCTGTCCTTCTACTATGGAAGAGTCGCGATCGATGGTCCTGAGCGAGAACGAATTTGGACCGTGGCCAATCGATGTGCTCGTCCCGCCAAATGCTCGGCGCATCGACTCCGAGCGTTTAAGGCACCACGTTCAGATTTCAAACCTCCCTACGCACTCTCTTTGTCCTTTGTATGGGGGTGTTCACGTGGTGTCTCCAGAATTGTGTCTTTTGCAAGTTTGCGCCACGCATCCAATGTTGAACGCGTTCGAAATCGGCATGGAGTTATGTGGCACGTATGCGTTGCGCCCAGACGCGATTGAGGGTGCGGCAAAGCGCGACTACCCATTGGTCGACGCGTCGCATTTCCGGCAGAGCGTTGAGAAGTGGAGCGGGCTCCGAGGCCTTGCGGCAGCGCGTGGCGTTGCGAACTACTTGGTGAATGGGTCAGCTTCGGTAATGGAGACAAAGCTGTATCTTTTGATGTGTTTGCCTCAAAAATACGGTGGTTATAACTTCGCTCGTCCTGAGCTCAACCCTTCTCTCGATGTGCCATTATCTGCTAGAAAGGCGTTGAAGCAGAATACCGTTGTGCCTGACATGCTGTGGCGTAAAGCCAATGTTGTGGTTGAGTACGACGGTTCTTATCATGACGAAGCAGGGCAGATGGCGCGTGATGCGCTTCGGAAATCGGTTTTCGAGGCGATGGGTTTTACGGTTTTTACCTTCAAGAAATGGCACGTATACGATCCGTTGATTTTTGACGAAATGGTCCGGGCAGTCGCTAAAAAGCTTGGTAAGCGAATCCGCCCTCTTGCGACTAAGCAAGCGTTCGCGCGTGATGCATTGCGCAAACAGCTTCTCGGGTAGCCCGCAGGGTACAGACAGCTCAGTGCCTCCAAAACGCTATAAGCTAGGATAGCGTAGAGTCGCCGGGGTTTTGTTTGTTGACAGCGTCGAGCTTCAATTGGGGATAGTCGGGTCAAGGTTCGGTGTGCTCGAGATCCTTGAGTGTCGCGAGC
>JAFUCW010000130.1 GCA_017459485.1 Eggerthellaceae bacterium
AGGCGACTGTGATTCGACCCATCATGACCAAGAAGTTCTTCCTTAAGCAGCCGAGCGCCGAGGCCGACGCCTCTGACGCGGCCGACGCAGCGATTGCGCGCGATCTGGTGGAAACGCTCGAGGCCCATCGTGCGACGTGCGTGGGCATGGCGGCCAACATGATTGGGGAGCGCAAGCGCATCATCGCCGTGGTCGATGAACGCGGGTCGATTTTGGTGATGTTTAACCCCGAAATCGTGTCGTGCAGCGGGCCTTACGTTGCCGAAGAAGGCTGCCTGTCGCTTGGCAGCACGCGTGAGGCCTCCCGTTACGAGACGATCACGGTCTCGTACGACGACGAAACCCTGCGTCACTTCGAGCGCGAGTTCTCGGGCCGCGTGGCCCAGGCGATTCAGCATGAGATCGACCACTGCAACGGCGTGCTCATCTAACTAACGGGAAATCTGCGTCCCGCATGGACGCTGGGCCCTACTCCGCGACAAAGCGGGCAAGCGTTTCTTCGAAGTACATCAACATGTCGTCGAGCGGCAGGTCGCCGAAATCGCCCGCAAGCCAATCGAGATAGGCGTACGTGACGCCCGACGCCACCATGTCGGCAGCCATTGTCAGGCGAGTCCCTCTCAAATTGCTTGCATGCTGCAGCTCTTCTTCGAATATACGGCGAAATGCGGCGCGAAATCTCCCCCTGAACAGCTCGAACTCGCTGCCTTGCGCCACTAGTCTGAAGAAGTCTATCTCTTGTTGCATCAGTTCGGTGGCCGTTTCGAAGAGCGCCGCGATTCCCGCATCGCCTTGCTTCGAGCGTGCATCGAGGATGGCTTCCGTCATCTCGTCCACGAATTCCGCCAGGATGTCGTCGATAGCGTCGTAGTGCGAATAAAACGTCATGCGGTTCACGCGTGCGCGCTGCGTCAGCTCCTTGACGGTTATGGCGTGCGCGCCCTTCTGCTTCACCAGGTCGATGTAGGCGCGTTGCAGCGCTTCGCGGTTTTTCACGAATCGCAGATCGTTCGAGGTGCGGTACATGGAAGGCTCTTTCCTTCGACGAATTCTTGTTTTCAAGCAATTATATGACAAACGATGCTTATTAATCATTTGCTAAAAACTGCTCATTGTTCATGGGTTTGACCGTCTGTACATTAGCGTGCAGGTGAAAGGCAAGCTGGCATGGTATCGCCAGTTTGCGGGCAATTAAGGAGAGAAAAATGGGTTACTTCATCGCGCTGCTCGTAGCAGGCTACCCGACAGGCGACTGCCTGCCGGAAAACTTCCTCGCGCATTTGACCCCGGGCGCGCCCGACTTCGGGTTCACGCTGGCGGCCGTTATCTTGGCGGTCATCTTCGGCTTGCTGGTCTACATCATTCCCATCATCCTGACCGAGACCGAGCATATCCAGCCGTACCCGCTATGGCTGCACTGCTTTTATTGGGCGGCCGACTTCCTGGGCATCTGGGTGTTCTTGCATGCGTTCTTGACGTATGACCACTTCTATATGTTCGGACTGTTGGCCGTCGGCGAAGCGATTTGGGTCGGCATGGAAACATACTGATTGCAGCGCGCCATGACCTACGAGCGCGAGCTCAACTGGGATCCCGACTGGAGCTTCAAGAAGCGCCTCACGAACATCGTCTTGCTGACGCTCGCGTTCTTCGTGGCGCTGAACCTGCTGCGCGTCGAGCTGCATGACCCCACCATGTGGAAGTTCTGGATCTTCACCCAGGTCCTCGTCACTATCGTGCCTGGTCTTGTCCTTGAAAAGCGCGGTTACCGCCTGGGTAACGCACGCATTCTCAACATCGTCTACGTGTGCGTGGTGCTCGTATCGTTCAACCCCTGGTGCAACATGTGGATGGCCATCGCGCCCGACTTCTTCTCCGTAGCTGAAAACCCCT
>JAFUCW010000131.1 GCA_017459485.1 Eggerthellaceae bacterium
ATCCCTGTGCGGCGCCCGAAGAATGGCGTAAAGTTGTTCTGTTTCGCGGGCAACGTTCACGAGCGAGCCTCCCTTACGCGCACCGCTGTGCCAAGGTCCTGGCACAGTCCGCAACCCGTGCAACGGCCGAACGAGCAGTCTTCGGTGGTGGTGCCTCGCATCGCCCTGCGGTGCTCAAGGCGCAAGTAGCCAAGCGAAACGCCGCAGGAAATGTGCTGCCAGGGAAGCACTTCGTCAAGCGCGAAGGAGCGATGCGCCATGACGTCCACGTCCAAACCAAGGTTTTCGGCGGAAGAGCGCCATGCGTCTTCGCGGAAATGCTCCGACCAGGCGTCGAAACGGCTCCCCCTCTCCCACGCCCCTTGGACAAGGTCGGCGCATTCGCGTCCGCCGCGGCTCATGATCGCCTCGACGAAGCTTGTCGACGGGTCATGCCAGTTCACGCGCACCCCCTTGTACTTCACCGAATGGCGCAAAAGGTTTACGCGCCTCATCGCCTCTTCGGGAGCAATCTGGCCGCACCACTGGAAAGGCGTCTGTGCCTTTGGGACAAACAACGCGCATGACACGTTGATTTGGATGCGCCCACGCTGGTCCGCCGGCGTCGCCTCCCGTGCGCAGTCGTACGCACGCTGGGCCAAGCTCGCGATACCTTTGACGTCGTCGTCGGTTTCGGTGGGCAACCCCAGCATGAAGTAGAGCTTGCAGCAGCGCCAACCAGCCTTGAAAGACGCGTCGATGGCATTGAACAGGTCTTCTTCCGTCACGTTCTTATTGATCACATCGCGCAGGCGCTGCGTGCCCGCTTCGGGCGCGAACGTCAACCCCCCGCGTTTCTCTCCCGCCACCAGCGTGGCCATATCCACGCCGAACGCATCGAGGCGCTGCGAGGGAATCGACACACGAATCCCCGTTCCGGAAAGCTCGGAGCCCAAACGGACGAGAATCTGCTCGATCTGCGAATGGTCAGTCGTGGAAAGCGACGTCAGGCTCACTTCGTCGTAGCCGGTCGTCGCAAGCCCCGTGAGCACGGATTCGACGACGTTGTCCGCTGAGCGCTCTCGCACCGGACGGTAGGTCATGCCCGCCTGACAGAAACGGCAACCGCGCGAGCAACCGCGCAGCACTTCGACGTTGAGCCGGTCGTGCACCAGATCCGCGAAGGGCACAATGCAAGGCTCCCACCCGCTCGATTCGGCAAAACCGTTGAACACACGCTTGGCAACCGTGCGTGGAGCCGCATCGGAGCAGGGTACAATGAGCGCACCCGTTTCGACGGGCACAGGCGCCGGCCCATACAAGCTGGGAACATACGAACCAGGAATGCGCGCAAGGTCTTCGAGGATTCCAGTGCGCGCCTTGCCCGCTATGCGTCCGTTACGCACGCAGCCGACGACCTCGACGATCCATTCCTCGCCCTCGCCGATGCACAGGCAGTCGAAAAAAGCAGCGAAGGGTTCGGGGTTGTAGGAACAGGGCCCTCCGCCGAAGACGAACGGGTCCTCTTCCGCACGATCGACGCTGCGAAGCGCCACACCTGCCAAGTCGAGCGCCTCAAGCACATTGGTGGCCGCAAGTTCATGCGGCAGCGTGATGCCGACACAGTCGAATTCGGCAAGAGGCGCACAACCCTCGAGGGAAAACAGCGGAAGACCCTCTTGGCGCATAAGGTCGCAGAAGTCCGCATCGGGCAGGAACGCGCGCTCCGCCCACATACCAGGTGCAGCGTTGACCGCATTGACCAGAATGCGCACGGCTTGGTTGGCCTGCCCTAATTCGTAGGTATCGGGATAGACCATGCAAAACGACGTGTCGGATGGGTCGTCGAAATCGGAACGATGGACCGCTCCGAACTCGTGGTCGATATAACGCACGGGACGTGCGACTTGCGGCAGCAACGCCGAAAGCTGTGGCCAGAGATCGGTCATCGGGCCCTACATGCCCTTCTTGCCCTTGCGAGAAGAGATCACAGAAGAGACGACATGCCTGCCCAGCTCGGAAGGAGTGGTGCCCGTGACTTCGCAAAACGAGTCGAGCGCGCGCTTGCCCAACTCTGCGGTCGTGGTGCCCGACGCGTCTGCGACGCCCTTCACCACCCCCTGAACAGCGGGAACGGCGCGATCTGCTATCCCACGCACCCGTTCTACCGCATTGCCGGCGTAGGTACGCGCAACAGAAGCAGCCCCACTGACGAGGTTGTCTTCGCGAGAGGCGATCGCAGCGGCGCGCTCCGCTTCGGCACGTGCGGCATCGAGCGCCTCGGCAACGGGCTTCCCCTGCCCTACGGTGGTCTCGAAATAGGCGATGGCCGCCCTGCCCATGGCTTGGGTGCCGGCATAGCCTATGGCACCTTTGATCGCCCACCCGAAGCCAGGAACGGCACTTACCACCTGACGCGCCGCCGCACGGAAGGCAAACGCGCCCCCGACGACGCCGGCAAGCTCCTTAATGCGCTCCATTCCCAT
>JAFUCW010000132.1 GCA_017459485.1 Eggerthellaceae bacterium
CCCCCTGCATCGAGCGCGCCCCGGTGTGCGCGAGAATCGCATCCGTGTGCGCCGCCGGAAATGACGACAACGCCCTTGAGAGCAGCACGTTCAGCAAAATGAGCGGCGCACGACAACCCGTAAGGCGTCGCCTTTCTTGCCCCGATTATGCCGATGCCTTCGGTCAAAGACGCAGGGTCGCCGATTACGTAGAGCGTCTGGGGCGGATAAGGTATCTTGGCTAAATGCTCGGGGTAAGCCGGGTCGTACTTGGCTATGACGTGACGCTCCCCTTTGAGCGACGCGCCGTTGTAAAGACGGTACATTTTTCCCTTGTGGCGCACTGTGAGGTCGTCAACGCGCGTATCTGCGCCGTGGAGGTCGGTCATCATGCCGGCACATCCTCTTTTGCTCGTTCTGGTCCAACCCTTATGCGAAGGGCCAGCGCTTCGGCTACATGCTCTTTGGCGACTTCGTCGCGCAGTTCGAGATCCGCTATGGTGCGCGCCACACGCAGCGTCCTCATGATCGCGCGTCCGCTTAAGGCGTTTCGCTGTGCTGCATGTTTGAAAAACGCTCGCGTAGACGTGTTCATGCGGCATGCTTCCATAAGGTTTGCTACCGAAGATTTCGATGAGCCGGAAGGGTTTCTTCGCATTCGCTCGAACGCGAAGCGCCTGGCCTCCTGTACGGCATTGCGCATGGTGGCGGAATCGAGCGTCCGATCCCCCGAAACAACGTCCTCGAAGTCGCTCCTCCAGACGTCGATGCACATGTCGAATCTATCTATCAAGGGGCCTCCGATGCGGTTTTGATACGTTGAGATGCGCGAAGGCGAGCAGGTGCACGATACCGTTGGATCGCCGAAGTAGCCGCAAGGACAAGGGTTGCTTGCAGCGATGAGCATGAAGCGAGCGGGCATGACGATGTTGCCGTCCGCCCTGGTGATCGACACCTTTCCGTCCTCTATGGGCTGCCGCAACCCCTGCAAAACGCTGTGCGAGAATTCGGACAGTTCGTCGAGCATAAGGACACCATTGTGGGCAAGGGACACTTCCCCAGGGCGAACGGGATTGCCGCCGCCCACAAGGCCCGCCATGGTGGCGGAATGATGCGGCGCGCGAAAGGGGCGGACTCCTTCGAGTATATCCTCTACGGGTTCTCCGACGATCGACGCGATGCGCGCCGATTCGCTTGCCTCTTCCTGCGTGAGTCTGGGAAGAATCGTGGGAAGCCTCTTTGCGAGCATGGTCTTACCCGAACCAGGCGGTCCCATCATGAGCAAGCCGAGGTTGCCGGCGGCTGCGATCTGCATCGCCCTCTTCGCCATTATGTGCCCTCCGACATCCGAATAGTCCACTTCTTCCCTCGGTTTCGCGCAGGATCGCACCGCAGCGCTGCCGAAGTCGGCTTCTACGAAAGACCTCAACGTTTTCACCGTCTGAACCTTACTGCGATCGGAGGCAGCAACCACGCCGAACGTCGGGGCGCAAAGCAGGTCTATTCCTTGGTCGCTCGCGCACATCTGAAACGCAACGAGCCCGTTCACACTGCGGATGCTCCCGTCCAGCGAAAGCTCTCCGACTATCATCTTGTGCCGAAGGGGCTCGGTTGGTATCTGTCCGGTTGCGGCAAGAAGTGCCACAGCCATGGGAAGGTCGAATCCAGAACCAGTCTTCTTGACCGCCCCCGGAGCAAGATTGAAGACTATTTTTTCGCCAGGCACAGAAAGGCCGCTGCTTTTGATTGCAGCCCGCACGCGTTCGCGGGCTTCCTGCACTGCCGCGTCGGGCATGCCCACGATCGATATGCCCGGCATTCCTGACGACACGATCACCTCCACGGTCACAGGGATGGCTTCGGCGCCGCGAATGGTTGCACTTTGCACGGTGTATCTTTTGGTGCTTTGCATGGTTCTACCTGCAGTCGCAGCTCAATACATTGCGGTAGAGCCTCATGATCGCGCGGTCGTTTCCCAGCACGTTTATCGAGATGATGTCGAACGTGATTCCCGTATCGCATCCATCGTAGGTTTCAAGGAACAACTCAGCCATCGCTTCGTATCGCTGACGTTTCTTCGCGGTAACCGCTTCGGCGGGAAAGCCCTTTCCCTCCCCCATACGCGTCTTCACTTCGATGAAATGGATGGCGTCTTCGTCTTGGGCGATGATGTCTGCTTCCCCTGCGAAGCACTTCCAGTTTCTCTCCAGTATGCTGTAGCCCCTTCTTTCCAGAAAACGTGCGGCAGCTTCCTCGCCACGAGCGCCTAACGCAACGTTGTGCATGCGCTTCTGCCGCTTCTGCTTCGGCTTAACTCCATCGTTTCGCTCTTCTGTCGACAGCGACTTGCTGCTCTTTTCCTCGGCTGAGCCAGCGGCCGCCTCTCCGCTCTTTGCCTTTGCCATCATGCATGCCTCCTTTCAAAGCATGCATGACACACTACCTGTCAAGTGTCACGGACATCGCACAGGAAAGGTACCGAATCTGTCCCCAAACGCAACTCAAAAGTGTCAACGAACGCACCTTGGATGATTTGGAGTATCAATGAAGGACCAGATAGGAGTTTGAAATGAAAGCACAGTTTGGCTAGAAGAGAGATTCCTGAAGAAATCCATGACAAAACGAACGGCGATGGATAGGGCACAGGCCGAATGCGCGGATGGCGTCGATATGCTCTTCCGAAGCATAGCCTTTGTTGCGATCGAAGCCATAGACAGGATAGGAGTGGGCGATTTCGGTCATGAACGCATCCCTGTGGACTTTTGCAACGATCGAAGCGGCGGCGATGCTTGCGCAGGAAGCGTCGCCTTTGACAACATTGATTTCGCGATCGTCTACATGCAATGGGTTGCCGTCAATCAGGATGGCGTCTATTGCTGCGCCCGATTGCTCCACTTCCCGTATTGCTTTTCCGAAGGCAAGGCGTAGTGAAGCAGACATGCCCTTTTCGTCAATCACCTGGGGCTCTACGTACACGACAACAGAGACGCTTGCCACACGATTGATTTCGGCGGCAATGCGCTGCCGCTCGGGCGCACTGAGCTTTTTGGAGTCGTTAAGGCCGTCAAGAAGAGGGGATGCCGGCAGCACGACCGCACCGACCG
>JAFUCW010000133.1 GCA_017459485.1 Eggerthellaceae bacterium
AGACCGTCGCAGGCGCGGATCGAGCCATCACCGCCACGCCCAGGGAGCGCAGAATCATCGCCATACACGAGTCGGGACACGCGCTGGCCATGTTGAAACCGGCCACGGGTTTCCAACCGATGCAACGCTGGGGCTTGTACGTGTCGCGAACCTCTTTCGCCTGGGCTTCGGTCACATCCGTGGTGCTCCCAGAAGCGTCGGTGCGGATGTTCTTCGTGGGCTTCGCCGAAAGGTCCGACTCGATCGACTCGATCGTCTCCCAGGCGCTCCCATGGGCGGGAAGGCGACGGTAGGTCGTGGAAGTCAGTCCGCCCATGGTTATGGCAGATTCCGCCATGACTCCGTTTTCGCAGATGACAATGGGTGTTTTCGCTTGAGAACGGCCTACCTCGACAACCGTTCCCGCCGCCACGTCAGACGTCGTGAAAATCTGGAACGCGAAGGGGGTGACAGACGATTCGCCCACAAGCAGCTCTTCGACGCCGTCTCCGTTGATGTCGAAAAAGGCGTAGCGCAGGTTCGAAGCGTCGCTGACGACAGCGTCGTTGATCGAGTTGGGTGCAATGTCGGTTTCGGGCTTGTGCGACGAAGAGCGCTGTGCTTCGCTGTAGGCTTTCACGATCTTGAGGTACGCAGAGAACAGGTTTGACTTGTCCACCTTTGCCGCAGGCGCCGGATCGGAGGAAGAGGCCGCATTGGACGACGAGGCGCTCTGCTGTTCAGGAGAGGCGTGCTGGGAAGACGAAGAGGACGCATTCTGCCCTTCTTGGTCCACATGCGTCTCCAAGATGGTCAGGGCCTCTTCTTCGTTGTACACGATGTCACTGGCAGCCATTTGCTCTTGGGCCTCTTCGCGCACCTGGTTCGCCTGGGCGACTTCCTCTTCGCTCGCGTCGTCGCGAATCTCGAACACGATTGGGTCATCCGACCCGACCACTATGCTCGGATACTCTTCCGCACTAGACAGATCCTGGGCAGAGCCAATGCCATCCCCTTCGACGCCCTCTGTCGAGGCTTCGCCAGAATCGAAGGAGGCGCCATCGGGCGTTTCCTGGTCGGAAACGGCATTGTCGGGCGTTTCGCCGCCTTCCGCATTCGCATCGGATGCAGACGTGGCATCCGTGCCCGCAGATGAATCTGCCGACGCATCTTCGCCGGATTCCGAAGCGACGCCTGTGCTGGGATTCAAAGTGACGGCCGCCGATTCGGGAATGGTAAGATCGTAGGTCTTCTCGGGATAGCGGTAGAGTTTGCCGTCTTGGGAAACCGGAGACGCGAGTATGCGCGCTGTATAGGTACCGGGGCGCACGGCAACCGGGCCCTGCTTGGGATGGTAGGTCACACGGGTGGCCACAGGATTGCCTTCGTAGTCCTTGCCTTCTATTGCGATGGGCACCTCGCTTGCGCCCTCCAGGCCATCTTCCGAGTCCATGTCGAAGTCGACGAACGCAAGCTTGGGGCCCGATGCGTACGCAGGCGTCGTGCCTCCGCCCCCGCCACCTGTGCCAGACACGGCGAATCCGAACACGGCGACCAGTGCAAGCGCACCAGCAGCAAGCACTCCAAGCAAGATTTTAGTAGAGGCGGGCTTGCGCGGCTGGGGCAGCATGGTCGCAGAGCTTGTTTCCGAAAGCTTGCGTCGGATGTCATCAGACGTCGGGTCCATGACAGGATGCGCCGCGGCAAACGAAGGGACGCTGGATCCGTAACCTTGAGTCACAGGAACATCGCCCTGATAGGCGTCATTTGCATAGTTGCCCGAAAACGCTGTGTCCATCTGTTCGCCAGGCACGACGGCTGTCGCATCCGATCCCATTGCAGCGCCCGCAAGCGAAGCTCCGCAGTTCGTGCAAAACTGAGCTTCTTCAGGTACGTGTGCGCCACATGACGTGCAGAACATAATCGCCTTCTTCCTCTCGTGTGCCTCTACGTTCGCATGCAGATGCAATACTAGCATATTCCCAGCTCAACGACTTCATGCATACAGAGCGACACGGTCGCAGAACCGCTCAAGGGCAAGCTGCAAGAAACAGAAACGCCCTTTTGTGTATTCAACCATAGAAGCACGCAGATTTGTTGCGCAACATTACTTCCGGCGCGTTGCAGCACGGTCTGTGCCTTCCACCTGTTGCATTGCTACCGTGCGCCGACAACGCAAGCTCTGGCGCTGTAGCTCGGTCACAGCCCCGCCTAACACGTTGCGGCAGCATTCCGACACACCGACAAAAGGGCCGCCCTGAAAGGAGGCCCTTGAACGCTCATGCGTGTATGGAGGCGATCTACTTGCCCGAAGCGACCTGCTGAAGCGTCTGGTACCACTTCAAGTCGTATGCGATGACCCTACGCTGCGGGTCGTCTTCGGAAGCGGCGGCGAGCGCTGCCTGAAGCTCTGTCACCTTGGAGGCGGCCTCGGACGCGTCGATGTCGTCCGCAAGCACGGCACGGTCGGCAAGCACGATCACCTTTTCGCCAGTGACCTGCACATAGCCGCCTTGGCAGGCGTAGCGCGACGTGAGCGTGCTCGAATCGGAGAAGAGGCGCACTTCGCCGTCGGCCAAGGTGGACACGAGGGGGGCATGCCCGGGCAAAAAGCCCATGTGTCCGCTTTCGCCGGGAACCGCCACCATGTAGCATTCCTCGGAGAAAAGGCACTCGGCCGGAGTGACGATGTCGCACGTAAGCGTAGCCATTTACGCCTCCACCTGATCCTGCTGCTTCTTCATGTCCTCGTACGCCGCGTAGACCTCTTCGATGGCCCCCTTGTACACGAAGCACTGCTCGGGAATCTCGTCGCAGTTGCCGTCAAGAATCTCCTTGAAGGAGCGAATCGTGTCTTCGAGCTTCACGTAGCGGCCTGGATTGCCCGTGAACACTTCTGCCACATGGAACGGCTGGCCCAGGTATTTCTGCACCTTGCGAGCGCGGTTCACGATGACCTTCTGCTCTTCGGACAGTTCGTCCATACCCAGAATGGCGATGATGTCCTGGAGGTCCTTGTAGTTCTGCAAGATCTCCTGCACGCCAACGGCCACGTCGTAGTGCTCCTGGCCGACGATCTGGGGGTCAAGCGCGCGGCTGGTGGACTCGAGCGGGTCCACGGCCGGGTAGATGCCCAATTCGGCGATGGAGCGGGAAAGAACCGTCTTGGCGTCGAGGTGGGTAAACGTCGTGGCAGGTGCCGGGTCGGTAAGGTCGTCGGCGGGCACGTAGACGGCCTGCACCGACGTGATCGATCCGACGGCGGTCGAGGTGATGCGCTCCTGAAGGTCGCCCATCTCGGTGGCCAGCGTAGGCTGGTAACTCACAGCAGAAGGCATGCGGCCCAGCAGAGCGGACACTTCGGAACCTGCCTGGGTGAAGCGGAAGATGTTGTCCACGAACAGCAGCACGTCCTGGCCCTGGTCGCGGAAGTACTCGGCTTCGGTCAGGCCCGCCAGACCGACGCGCAGACGCGCTCCCGGAGGCTCGTTCATCTGGCCGTAGACCAAGCAGGTCTTGTTGATAACGCCGGACTCGCTCATCTCGAGGAACAGGTC
>JAFUCW010000134.1 GCA_017459485.1 Eggerthellaceae bacterium
GACATGACCGGCGAGAGCTACCGCGTGCTGGAGACGGAGGAGTGGATGAAGGGGGTGACAGAGGCGACCTCCGTCAAAGATTAGACACTTTGATTAGAGAAGATGGGTGGCAGGTTTTTCGACTGAACAAGTGGCCGACTTTTTGCTTGACAGGAACAACTATTAAAGCACAATGCACGCTCATCGCAAAATAAAGATATAGATTGCAGCTACAACCCCAGAGCTTGTGCCCACTCGGCTTCTTTGAAGCCGGTGAGCACGGTGTCTTCGAGCACGAGCACGGGGCGCTTCACCAGCATGCCGTCGGTGGCAAGGAGCGTATACATTTCCTCTTCGGTCATATCTGGCAGCTTTTTGGAAAGGTCCATTTTGCGGTAGAGCATGCCCGACGTGTTGAAGAAGCGCTTCAGCGGCAGCCCGCTTTTCTTGTGCCACTTCTTCAGCTCGGCGGCGGTGGGGTTCTTGTCCACGATGTGCCGGTCGGTGTAGTCCAGACCGTGCGCGTCCAGCCACGCCTTCGCCTTCTTGCACGTCGAGCATTTCGGGTATTCCACGAACAGCATGGCCCATCCTTTCATGTTGTCTTCAGTGTTGCCGCGCAGTAGTATATCGCGCTACACTACCACTCCGCGCAAACAACCGAAAGGAGGTGAAGGGCTTATGACTAGAAAGAAGAAATCCCGCGCACCCAAAAGCGGTCCCGTGTGGCACTTAAGCGCCGAAGAGGCCACGCTTGCATGCATGCCCAAGTTCAACGGGCACGCCTGCGGCACCGGCGCGCACGGCGACGCGAAGTACAACCGCACCAAACAGAAACGCGTATGGCAACGCACCCTGACCGAAGAGACCCGCATCCGCGGGCCTCTTTCTTTTAATGTACATGAATGTATAGTCGCCACTGTGCAGGGGTCTATAATCTAGCCAACGTAATTGCACAACAGGAAGGACTTCCCCATGGCTGATATGCAAAAAATTGCTGATTACCTATCCGAGTGCGGCGTGTTTTATTTTGCAACCATTGATGGCGACGCCCCCGTTGTCCGCCCCCTGGGTTTTTGCATGGCGCGCGACGAAAAGCTCTACCTGGGCGTAGGTACCTTCAAGGACGTCTATAAGCAAATTCAGGCAAACCCGCATATTTATATTTGTGCGCTAAAGCAAGATGGTGCAAGCTGGATTCGTATAAGCGCGAAGGCTGTTATCGACAACGACCCCGCGCTCGTAGATGCCTGCTTTGAACTTATACCCGACATGAAGCCCGTTTACGAAGAAAACGGCTGGGAGATGGGTATCTTCCACCTGGAAGGCGGCACGATTACCTATGTCGAAAACGTTATGCAACCTGCTGTTACCGAAACGTTCTAGTAGCCATTCGGCACGCAGAACACATGCCCTGGGGTACTGCTTCAGGGCTTTTCCTTACGAAGTCTAGGACTCCGTGCTAGGAACCTCAGTCCACTGTCCTATTAATCGCCGATGCCGCTCTCCCAAACGAGGCGGATGTAGCTCCACTGAAGCCTACACAGTGTGTCAATGGACACAAGAGCAGGATTGTAGAATTCAGAAGCAAGGGTGCAGGCCGCATCGAACGCGCAGTATTCGTCGGGAACGCCGTTTCGCCTGGCGAAGGCGGCAAACCCCGCAGCCCACTCTGGAGGCGCCTCGAAGCTTTCAGGCACCACCATTCCCCTCCTGCGGCACTCCTCCGATATCGCACTGGACAGGGCGCGCAGCTCGAAGCGCTCGTGCGACACATACGTCACCACATCGACCAAATCCTTCATGCGAGACGAGCGGAAACCGCCCGGATGCATCTCCATGATCGCGCAAAGCTTGTCGGCCATCTGGTCCTCAAGCGGGTAGAGAAGGTAGTCGCACACCTCCACGCCCTCTAGGGCGATTCTGTTGCGGGGCTCCAGCCGCTCAGGCCGCATGGTAACCTCGCAATCGAGCGAAAGGTCTATCAGAATCGGGTCCTTTTCCTCGTCTCCAATGTAGGTAGCGTAGCGCAGTCTCAAAAGCCTAGAGTAACCATTGTCGTCCATCGACTCCTCGCAGTCTTCGAGGACGAAGCGACACCAGTCGCCCAAGTCGTTGGACAGAAGCTCGTCGAGAGCTTCAAGCGCGGATTCCTTGGTCTCCCTCTTCGACGTCGCGAAATCGAGGTCGCGCGAATTGCGGGCGTCGGGTATGCGCGCAAGCATGTTGCCGCCGCCTTTGAGGATGAACCTCTCGTCCTTGTCGCCGAACACGCGGCACAGGAACCTGTCGCGAAGCCCCTGACGGTAGCCTATGCCGGGGTCCATCCCCGCTTCGCGGACCGCCTTCTTGAGCGCGCGGTCGAATGCTGCAGGTGTTTCGTATCCGGCCATGTGCATCACTTCCTCAAGCGCTCGTAGAGCGAGCTTCCATCTATATAGCCGTAACTTTTTGCGTAGCGGTCGACACGAGCCGCGAATGCGGCGCTATGCAAGCCAGGCTCGGCGCTCAAGGCATCGTGGAGAACAGCGGAAAGAAGGCTTGGATCCTCACCTTCCGCAAGCAGGTCGATGATTGTCCGCTCCATAGTGGTCACAGGCATGCCGCCGAGTGTCGTTACCTCCTGCGGGCCGATGCCGGCGCGGACGAAGCGCAAACCGCCCTTGCGGGTCTGACGCCTGTTTGGGTGCGTAAATGTGAGCGGCTCCGGATTGACCTCGCCTAGCCCATGGAGCCAGGCCGCAGTGGCGTGCGACACCACGAAGTCGGACCCGTCTTTCGGCCTAGTGTACGCCGGGCTGGCCGGCAAAAGCCCAAGCCATGCAGCATAGAGAGCCTCCTCGCGAAACCCAGGCGCCCCGCTCGCACGGTAGACGCCATGCGCGACCCTCTCGACCACGCCTGAGGCGCACAGCCTTGAAAGGGAGAGTTTGTCAACTCCTGCCTCCCGCGCCTGCGCCGCAGTAAGGAAACCGCGCTGCGAAGCTGCGAGATCGGTAACAATCTGTGTGACACTCTTTCTATCCATGCTGCAATAGTATCATATTCTGATACCTTTGCAGCCATAATTTATCGTTTCGCCCGCACTAAGCAACACATAATTCAGCCCCATTGGTCTACATCCTATAGCGCATCCTGCGGGCAGTTCCTCACGCACTCCAGGCACAGGATGCACTCGGTTCCGTTCTGGCGGCTGCGCGCATCGTCAAGCATGTCCACATCCATCGGGCACACGCTCCCGCACGTCCCGCACTGCACGCACTTGGAGTGATCGCACGTAATGCGAAGCAGCGAGAAGTAGCTCATCGGCTTCAGGAACACCGTTATAGGGCATACGTACTTGCAGAACGCCCGGTTGTCCCTGAGTGCATAAGCCGTGGCGATACCGATGGCGTAGTAGGCGACGTTGCCTACGATGAATGCCCAGAACATCACCGACTCGACGTTGCCAATCGGTGCCAGGAAGAGGGCGGCCACGAACGCCAGCGATGCCACGAAGACGACGTAGCGAACCCAGCCAAACGTCTTCCGAGGCCGCTCGGGAATCTTGTACGGCAAGAAGTCGAGTACCATGGCGGTCCAGCACGCGTAGCCGCACCACCCACGCCCGAACAGCAGCGGGCCGAATATCTTGGCCACCGCATAATGGATCGTGGCGGCTTCGAACACCCCGAGGAAGAGGTAGTACCAGAAGCCCTCGATCTGCATGTTCTCGCCTCGGACCAGGCCCAGGTACACGAGCATATAGAGCCCGACGAGCAGCTGGGTAATGCGCCTGGCGTTCTTGTTCCTGCGGATAAAGAGAGCCGTCCCTAGCGCCAGGGATGCACCGATGTAGGTGAAGTTGAACAGGTAGAAGGCGTTGCCTTTCGACAGCCACAAGGCGACCGCTACGGCCTCGAAGATTGCGAAAAGCGATATGGGCAGTACGTACTTCTTCATTGCGTCATCGCGGTCTTCCCTCCGCTGCCGTATCCTCGACCTTCCCAGGATCGCCATCTGCAGCCGCCGCGAGCCTAATCTCCGCCTGCGGGAAGTGCTTCTTAAGCACCGCGAGCGCCGCTTCAAGGTCTTCCGGCGCAATGAACCCGGATATGAACGAGTTCTTCTCGTCGCAGACGAGCTCGAAGGCGTAGAAGGTCTTGTCCTCCAGCTCGAGCAGCGGGTCGTCGTCCTGCTCCCACAGGTCGTCGACTCGCCCGAGATCCTGCGTCCCGATCTCGATGGAGCGCACCCTGCCCTTGGGGATGCACACGGGGTCGTCGTAGACAGCGCCTTCGCCCATGAGCGCCCAGTTGCCCGACACCTGGAAGACGCAGCCCTTCAGCCAGTCGCGCTCGAGGAAGTCGATGGGCTCCTCGAAGTCCTCGCGCGCGATGGCGTCCCTGAGCTCGCGGTAGGTCATCTCGCCCTTCACCATGCGCATGCAGTTCCACTTGCCGGGCCAGAGGAATGAGTACAGGACGAAGACGAGGATGGGGATGGTAAGCAGCGCCACGCCGAACAGGAGCCAGTCCCGCCCGCCAAGACCAACCGCGAGCATCGCGACCATGAACGCCAGCATCAGCGCCATGGCGATTACGCCCTTCTTCCAAATCTTGTTGCGGATGTTCAATTCGACCTTCATTTTTTGCCTCGCGTATAACTACTTCCTGTCCAGCAGGTCGACGAAGGTTGTCGGGTCATCCTTGTCGCGAAGGTCTTCGAACGTCACCCTCCTGAGAGCGGCGCCGAGCTTCGCGTGCTCGACTGTCTCGCCGTCTGTTAGCAGCCCCCGCTCCACAAGAAGGTCGAGCAGCTGCATGTAGTGCTCGAAGGCAAGCGGGATCTTGGCAACCTTCTTCCCGTGCGAGTAGATGGAGCACGCATGGCCCGTATCCCTTCTCGCCACCTTGGCATCGGTGATGTCGGCCCATCGGTAGCGCCGCACCGGCCTGAGCAGCCTTCTCGCTACCATCCCCTCATCGTCGAAGACGTAAGCCGTCCATTTCCAGAAAAGGATGACAGCCGCGCTGGGCAGGGAGAACAAGACGAGGAACAGCAGGGCCGCGCGGAAAGATTCCGCAGGGTTGTCAGACCCCCTCACGGCATCGCTGAAGGCCATAACCAAGAATGCCGCAAGAACCATGGCGAACAGTATCGCCGCCACCAGCAGGTAGGCCTTCCCGGGTTTCACGGTCAAAGTGTTCATGCCGAAACCTACTCGATCACCAGGTCGACGTAGACCTTGCCGTCGCGCTCGTTCTCCTGGTTGTAAACGTGCTTGCCGATGATACCCCGCAAACTGCGCACGTCCTCCAGATCGGATGCCGCGAACTCCAGGTAGCACGTGGCCGAATCGGTGTCGTTCAGCTCCTCGTAGAAGTCCGAGACGTGGCAGTAGAACTTGTCGAGCACGTCCTCGAGCGGATACTGCGAATCCTCGCCAAGCTCGAGCTCCCGCTCGAACGACAGCGACGTCACGTAGAGCCGCTCGCCGTCCTGCATCTGGTAGATGCCCTCCTCGACAAGGGCATAAAGGGGCTTCTTGAACAGGCCGCCCGTCTTAGCCGTTGCGTACTTTTCCGCCTCGTATGGTTTGATGTTCTTCACCGTGTACTCCTATTCATCTTCCAGAAGCAGCCCTCTGCGCTTCAGGTGGCTGAGCAATTCGAAATATCCGTCGAAGGCGGTAGGAACTTCGGCCACCTTCCTGCCATTCTTTAAGCGAGCGGTCATCGTCACGCACCTGTCTTTGTAGGTGTCTACCGGCTGCGCTCTGCGCTCAGCAGGAAGTCACAAGCGTCAACGATCCGGATTCCGTCTTCGTCCGCTGGGTAACTCCCTGACCCTGTGACGACCAACTTTGGATGGGCATCGCGAATCGACCGCAGCGGCGCCAACTCTCGCTCATAGGTACTCTTGTCCTCCATGTTGTCGGTCACCTGCACATAAAGGCGCTCCGAACCCCTCGTGGCGACGAAATCCACGTCTCCCGCGCGCAGGGACCCAACGTGGACGTCGAATCCCTCGTAGCATAGCTGATGGAACACTATGTTCTCCAGCATGCGGCCCTGGTCGGCGTCGCGATAGCCTGCCAGATAGTTCCTCAGCCCTGTGTCGACCACGTAGTGCTTGCCGTTGGTCTTGAGCAGCTCCTTGCCCTTTATGTCGAAGCGCCTCGCAGGGTAGAACAGGTATGCATCGCAAAGCGCTGCCGTGTAGGCATCTACCGTGTCGTTTGCCGCGCTCAGACCACCCGCTCTGATGGCGTCGGCGATGCTTTTCACGGAGTTCGAGTTGCCCGCATTGTCTGCGAGAAATGCGCAGGTTCGCTCAAGAAGCTCGGAGCTCGTAAGCCTACGCTGGCCTCCTCTTCTATCCCGCCCGAGGATGTCGCGCACGATAACAGAGTCGTAGAGCGTCTTCATGTACGCGCGGTGCTCCTCAATTTCGGGCTCCGCAAGCGCCAAAAACGGAAAGCCGCCAAATCTCCTATACAAGCCGAAGAGGTCGGGAAGGACGGCAGGCTGTCCGCCCTTGCCAAACGCAATGCCCGATGACTCGCCTTTGCCGCGCTCGTAACCGCGGAAAGCCAGGTACTCGCTGAAGGTTAGAGGAAGCATCTCCACCTCCACGTAGCGTCCGGAGATCAACGTGGAAAGCTCGCTTGAGAGTAGATGCGCATTAGAGCCGGTGATATAGATGTCGCAATCAACGTCCACGCGCAGGGCGTTGACTGCACGCTCCCAACCCGCCACCTCCTGCACGTCGTCGAAGAAGAGGTATGGCCGCTCAACGTTGCCGATTCGCTTAAGTATCAGGCTATGAAGGCCCTGGTAATCAAGGCCGTCGAACTCCATGGACTCCATCTTGAAGATGATTATCCGCTCGTCAGCAACGCCCTGCCGTCTCAGCTCCTCTTGCATCAGCTTGAGCAGGGACGACTTCCCGCACCTCCGGATGCCGGTTACCACCTTGATAAGGTCCCTATCTTGAAAGGCAACGAGCTGAGAAAGGTAGCGGGGCCGCTCAATCAGATGGTTGTCCATAATCGTCTCCTATATGAATTTTATGCAGTATATGCAAGTTTTTCATATTGTAGCATGCGATAGAGTCCGGCCGACGATGAGGTCCTGATTGCCCACATTGGGGAAGAGCTCGTGGATGCCGAGGCGGTGCGCATAGTATTCTTTATAACGAAACGATCTTGACGGGCTCCCCGATTTCTTCCGCCATCGACAACGCGGCGTCGAACACCTCGAACAGGTCCTCTCCTTCGCTGGCGACAAAGTAGTTCGACAAATCCGCTATCGAATCGCTTACGCTGTCGCCCCAAGGCGGCTTTGCGTCCAAGCGCTCTATATCCCAGACGACCTCCGAAGGGGGGAGCTTTTCCAGCTCCTTCTTTATTTGGCTCAATTCGGCTTTCGCTTCGACAATCCTCTGAGGGGCGATCTCGCCGCTATAGAGCTCCTTCATAAGACATGGAAACCTGCTTCCCCATTCGCCTCCCTCCAAGTTAACGGCTATCGTGGAAAAGAAGGAGTGGAGAAAATCCCCGGTGCCAACCGTGTACCAATAGTACTTTGTTTGCAGTCCGACAGACATTGGCTCCTCCTGTTTCATCTTAAACCTTGCCAGCCTGCCTCTGCGGGTCGAACGCGGAGGCAAGTTCCGCCTTGCGCTTCATGACGTAGTCGTATGCCAGAAAGAGAGTAAGTGATCTTTCAATACAAATGAACAAGAGACGATCAGCGCACAGAGTCTTTATTTGCGTTCTTGCTCCCATGATGCGTGGTAAATCCACCCGTGAACAACTAGCCCGTCTCTCATCCTGGTTCGCCGGGGATAATCCTGCTCCGGCTCAGAGTGCAATTGTTGAGCGCTCGACTACTACCGCTCTATTGTCATCCGCCCAAAGCTCATCAACAGGATACAGTCTGGTTGGAGCAGAGTATTTGGGAAGCACCTCGATTGAGATGTCGTCAGCAAACCAAATACCCCGCGCAAAAGAGTACATGTGATATTTTGTGTTGATGATGAGCGCCACATCCATCTCGAAAACAAACGCCCCCTCGTCGTGGTTGGCATAATCGCGAACGATTTCGATACCCGTTACAACCTCATCGACAAGGTACTGCCTTGGCTCGGCCGTAACTCGTGGACGATAGTCGCTCTTCAAGTCGGCATGCGTGCAAGAAAGCCATGTCATTTCATCAAAACCCGCAGGCTCGCCATCCAGGGAATGCAGGTCGCATGAAACGTCGATAGCAAAACGTGAAAGGTTGAGTCTCAGGTTGCCATCGGTGTATCCTCCAGGCTCCTTGCTTGTGCATTCATACGACTTGAGTACTTTACCCTTCATAGAGCGAAGTAGTTCTAGCATTTCGTCTGTGAATCCTGCCCTTATTAGCACGTTAGACCTCTTCAATAAAATGAATCTTCTGGTTTGTTATTACAGGCGATGCGGAATTCGAGATCTCGACAGCGGGGCTGTTCGGAGTGCTGGTAGTTCTCCTAAAAGTCACTGTTGTGCCATCGGGGAATCTACAATAAGCATCGACTCCCTTTTTCGGTTCACGTTTAGCACCTTTGCTGATTTCGCCAAAGAACGTCTCCGCTTCATCAAAAGGATCTTTTGATCTAATGACCCTTCGATTAGGCTTACTCCCTTTTTCAGCAATAAAGCCACTTTCGTCTATTCCATACCTGTCTCGAATTAATTTGATATCGTCTTCTGTAATTTCCCGACTCGCCCTCTCCTGCGCCTCTTTCTTTCGGGCGACAGCGTTACTTCGATCCTTCGCTTCAACATTGCTTCCTGAATTGCTAGCTTCGTATATATTCCCAGGACCACTGCCCACGCCAGTCTACCCCTTGCGCCCAGGCTTCCGTATAGCGTCTTCAGGCTGAGCCTGCCCTTCCTGCCTGCGCACATAACTTGTCCAGTCGGGGTAGCGCACGAACTCGGAGTACTGCCAGTAATCGCCAAAGACATTGTCAGGAGTTGAGCCGTACACCAGCACCACCTCTGGCTCTAGCCACTCCAACATGGCCTCCAGCCCAGCGCGGAAGTGCCTCTTCTCGTCGGCACTCTTCACCACGCCATAGGAGCCAATCGAGACGATCGAATGCTTCTCCACGCCAAGGAAAGCGAGCGGCTCGGGAAGGTAGTCTGTGGTGTAGGTGCGCTCGTCGCCCCAGCGCACATTGGGGATAGTATAAACACCACGCGACTGCATGTAGTAGCCGATGGTGTGGTTGCGGTACTTGTTGATAATCTGGGCGGCAAGCGGCGCGTCCCAGTACATGGACGCGTCGGGCGAGACGAAGGCCTGGTACCTCTTGAGCGCCTTCACATGGTCCTCCGGCGCGTGCAAAAGGTCGGCGAAATCGACGTCGAGTTCGTACTCGCACACGGCGAAGCGCCTGGGGTCCTCCACGCGTCCCATCTTCGAGAACGGGACCATGCCTGCGGGCACCTTGATCTTTACGGGCTTCTCGATGACGGGGATGCCCAGCGTGCCGTCGAAACGTGCGCCCACTACCAGCTCCGGGTTGCACCCGTCGGTGATGTTTGCGCCACCTTCGACCTTTCGCTTCTTTCGTTTTGCTGCAAGGTTTGCCATTGGTCTTTCCTTGTTGATATCGGTTTGTGACTGTCTTATACCGCAAGCGCATCTACATGCGGCAGTTTCGTTGTGTCGATGGTCTTGAGGTCGTAAGTAGTTTGCAAGTTCAGCCAGAACTCCGCAGTGGTTCCAAGCGCCTGTCCAAGCAACCACGCCATCTCTGTGGATATCGCCCGCCTACCATGGACGATATCCGACACGGCAGACTGCGGCCGCCCTATGGCCTTCGATAGGCGGTACTGACTTACACCCATCGGCTCGAGGAACTCTTCGAGCAGGATCTCTCCGGGTGTCGAAATATAGTCGTTAATGGTAGTCACAGAACTCAACCCCCTTTGCTTCCCCTTCTTCCCATGTAAAGCACAGCCACCATTGGTCGTTAA
The DNA here is from genome assembly GCA_017459485.1 of Eggerthellaceae bacterium. GTDB lineage: Bacteria > Actinomycetota > Coriobacteriia > Coriobacteriales > Eggerthellaceae > CACXMZ01. The sequence goes on from JAFUCW010000134.1 coordinate 9,977, forward strand.
CGCGGATGCTGTACTGGCTCTTTCTTCTCCCTTTCAGCGGTTCCAGCCTGTTGCCGGGAGGAATGCGAAGATCGCTTAGCGCATGTGCGGCGTCAAGAATCTGAAGCTTGCGATAAAGAGATTTCCTCGCGTCTGCCGGAGCCCTGCGCGGCGGACAAGAGACAGGATCTTCCCAGAAAAGCTCAATGTCTTTGTCCTTGAACTTCATTATCTCCGTACCGTTTCGTTACGATACTGATACTACCGTTATGCAGAAGTATTGTCAATTAGCTTGGATAGCCGTGCGGTCCCATGACCTTCATGACAATTGCAGCTACTGCGCAGAGCGGGCTACCTATGGGCCAGGGTGAATCTCATGGGACGTCCTTTCATTGCGTCTTATTGTGCTGCCCGCGTGTTTATCGGGCGCTGCCAGTTTGGACGCAGCAAGCAGATGGCACCACCAACCAGGGATTTCTTGTTTGGATTTGTTGGGCAACTGGCGGTTGCAACCTGGTTGCAAAGGCAAATCGCGATTAGCAATGTAAGACGAATCACCGTACCCTGTCTTAGCAATTTACATATTGTGTAGTTGCTTTACCAAGCTTCGCCTGCATCTAGCAGCATGTAATTAAACCGCCGGTCTGCATCCTATAGCGCATCCTGCGAACAGTTCCTCACGCACTCCAGGCACAGGATGCACTCGGTTCCATTCTGGCGGCTGCGCGCATCGTCTAGCATGTCCACATCCATCGGGCACACGCTCCCGCACGTCCCGCACTGCACGCACTTGGAGTGATCGCACGTAATGCGAAGCAGCGAGAAGTAGCTCATCGGCTTCAGGAACACCGTTATGGGGCATACGTACTTGCAGAACGCCCGGTTGTCCTTAAGCGCATATGCTATAGTGATCCCGATGGCATAGTAGGCGGCGTTGCCTTTCGACAGTCACAATGCGACTGCGATGGCCCCGAAAACTGCGAAGATGGCTAGGGGAAACGCGTACTTCTTCATCGAGTTATCGCAGCCTCCCGCGCTGCTCTTGTAGTGCCTGATTCATACAGCCCCTCTTCCCGTGGCAGGTAATGAGCCTGACTCCTTACTCCGAAAGCGCGCAAGCAGTATATATGGCGGTGCATGTAGAGGTAGCTTGGACTAACATATGGTAATGAACCTTGTTGTTATACGGTCCCCGAACGAGAGGAAGGATGTGGCTATGAAGCTCTATGTAATCGATTTAGGCAAGATCGTCATGATGAACGACAATCCGGTGGTCGATGCAAGCACTGCCGAGGAAGAGAGCGCCATTCCCATCCAGGCCTTCCTTATCGACTCGCCTGCGGGATGGGTGCTCTTCGACGCAGGATGCAACCTGGATGGTATGGACGGTGCTTGGCCAGAGGAAATCCGCGCGAACCCCTATGTGTACGAAGACGGCATGACGATCGTACGGCGCCTTGCCGACATCGGCGTTGCCCCCGAAGACGTGAAACATCTCGTGCTTTCCCACCTGCATCTCGACCATGTGGGGTGCGCTGTCATGTTCCCAGAGGCAACGTGGTACGTGCAGCAAGACGAATACGACTGCACGATGGCCGATTACAAGGCAGGCACGCTCGACATGTTCCACCTGAAGTGCGACATGGATGCCATATGCGCCCAGGAGCGCCACTGGTGCTTCGTCAAAGGCGATCCTGTGGAATTGTGCGAAGGACTGTCGATTTACGACTTTGGTCCGGGGCATTCTTTCGGCATGCTCGGCTTGCGTATTGACTTGGAATGCGGGACGTTCATCCTTGCCCAGGACACGGTGTATTCTGCGTACCACTTTGGGCCGCCCGCCCAGTTCTCGGGCGCCATGGTCGACGAGCAGGGCTATCTCGGCACCATCGAGTTCATCCGCAATCTTGCCAACGAGACAAATGCCAAGGTCATCTTCGGCCACGACATGGAACAGTTCCGTTCGCTGACCTTGTCGGATGCGGGCTATTACGAATAAAAGGGGACTCGCCTTTCACGCCCCAGCTGCTAGTTGTCACGCACATAGATGAAGCACAGAACCGCCAATATGAACACGCAGCCCAGGCCGAAGGCCATAGCCGTGTTCACGCCACCAGCACTGACGGCGCCACCTGCCTGCCCGCCTGCCATCAACAGTACCATGACGGCGGTTCCAAGAGCGGCGGATACCTGGCGCAGCGTGTTGGTCAGCGAATTGCCGTCGGGCATCAGCACGCGGGGCAGGGCGTTCAGGCTCCAGGTGTTCACCGGCATGATGACGCCCGAAATGCCGATCTGGCGGACGAGCTGCCAGAACATGATGGCCGGGATCGACGTAATATTGCCCAGGTTGACCATGGCCAGCGACCCGACGACCAGCGCGCAGGCACACACGCAAGTAACGTGCCGTGCGCCCGTGCGGTCCATGATCATGCCCGACGCCGGATTCACGACGACGGCCGTCAGCGTGCCCGGCAGCAAGGCCATGCCCGCCTCGAGCGCCGAAAACCCATGCACGGCCTGCAGCTCCAACGGGATGACGAGTGCCGTGCCGATGTTGGCGCAAAACAGCAGGCACAGGATGATGGTGCCCGCAGCAAATTCCTTCGTCTTGAAGGCGCACAAGTCCATAAGAGGCTTGTCTGTGTGGAACTGCCGTAGGCAGAAAAGCGCCAGGCAGATTGCGCCCACGGACAAAGCCACCAGAAACGCCGCGCTTGCAAGACCGTAGTCGGACGCGTTGGTGAACGCCATCAACAGTCCGCCGAAGCCGAAGGACGAAAGTAGCACCGATGGTATGTCGAGCCCGCGCTGGCCCGCTTCGGCAGGCGTCGGCTTTATCAGGAAGAATCCGAAGATTGCAATCACAAGGGCGAAGGCCAGCAGGAACACGAAAACCGAGCGCCACCCCAAAGCCGTGGTGAATGCGCCTGCTATCGTGGGGCCGATGTTGGGGGCAAAGCCGAAGGTCAGCCCCACGAAGCCCATGATGGTCCCGCGGCGCTCCAAAGGGAACTGCGAGAACACCACCACCTGCATAAGCGGGTAGAGGATGCCTGCTGCGATGCCCTGCAGAATGCGCCCGAGCAGTAGCAACGTGAAGCTTTGGACGGGTATGAGCAACAGCGACCCCGCAATGAAGAAGCCAAGGGCAGCAAAGAACAGCTGCCGGGCAGAGGCGCGCCGCGACAGAAAGGCCGAAAGCGGAATAACGATCCCCAGGC
>JAFUCW010000135.1 GCA_017459485.1 Eggerthellaceae bacterium
AACAGTCTGGAAGAGAAGGTCCTGTTCTTCCGTATTCATTTGCGCGCCCTCCGCCCGGCGCGAACGGTAGGCCTCGACAGCGTCTTCGAGGTCTTTGATGGTCAGCTCTTCGACGGCATACGACGCATAAGCCTCTGGAGACTGTCCCTGCGCGGAAGCAGTAGCGAACAAACGGGCAGCAAGAGGATAGTCCCCCGCAATCTGCGCAACTAGCTCCGAGGGCTTCATGTGGGGATTGTGCGAAAGAAGAAGCAAAAGCCGTTCCGCTATCTGCCCATGGAGCGCTTCATGCCAGTTCAGCGATGCCAAAGCGTCGGCGTACTGCAGCGCAAGAAGCGGTTCGGCCACGCACACGCCAAGCAAATTCGCCTCGAAGCGGCGACGGCTGATCTCCGTTTCCGCAAGCGACGGAGTTGCCGTTCGGGGCGCAGACGCCTGCCCTGAATTTGGCCATGAGGCACCGTCCTCGTAACGCACGCGCGGCGGCTGCAGGTGGGACAAGCGGTCGAGCACGTCGTTTTCGCGCAAGTGAAGCCTGCTCGCTATCTGAACCGCATAGTCTTTCGCGAGCAACGAATCCTTGATGGGTGCCAGCACGGACAGGGCGCTGTCCGCAGCCGACGCGCGTCCCTCTGCCGTGTCGGTGTCGAACGAGGAGATACGCCTGTCGATTCCAAACGCGATCAAGGGGGATGCGGCGTCCACCTGGGCGCGCAGAGCATCGGCCCCTTCGGCAGCAAGGTAGTCCGCTGGATCGAGGTTGTCGGGCAACGTGCACGCCACAAGGTCGATCCTATGCTTTCCGGCTTCAGGCGTAACGTAGTCCCCGATGAACTGGAGCGCACGGTCCGCAGCCCTCTGACCAGCTGCATCACCGTCAAATAGGTACACGATGCGCTTCGAAGCATGACGCGAAATGGACCGTATGTGGTGCTGCGTGAGCGCGGTGCCCAACGTTGCGACCACGTTTTCCACCCCGGATTCATGGCAGGCAATCACGTCGGTGTAGCCCTCTACCACGATAGCGACCCCGCTCGCCGTAATGGCGGATTTCGCCTTGTCCATGCCATAGAGCACACGCGACTTGTGAAACAGGGCCGTCTCCTGGCTGTTCAGGTACTTCGGCTCTCCTTCTCCGACGACGCGGCCTCCAAAAGCTATGCAGTCGCCCATCTCGTCGAGGATGGGGAACATGACACGATTGTAAAAGCGGTCGGAAACGCGTCCGCTGCGCTCGACCGCCACGTTGGCATCGACCATCTCCTTTGCTGTGAAGCCTTTCTGCTTCAAATGCGCCACAAGGGCGCCCCTGCCAGGAGCGAATCCCAGATGCCAGCGCTTGGGGACCTCGCCGCCCATGCCCCTGCCAGACAAGTAGGAACGCGCGGCGTCGTGTTCGGCCCCCCTCCCCCGCATAAGTTGCGTATGGTAGAACGAAAGCGTGGTGGCGCACACATCCTTCAGACGCGCCTTTTCACCCTGCGACGGCCCCCGCCCTGCGGTTTCCTGCAAC
>JAFUCW010000136.1 GCA_017459485.1 Eggerthellaceae bacterium
CACCGGGGAAGCGGATGAAGGCGGGCACATAGCCAATCTGCTCTTCCACGACGCCGCCTATGGTTGCTAGATCGTCGTAATAGCAGCCGATGGACGAATAGACGTAAGCGTAATCGTGCGATGCTGTGTGCAGGGCGATGGTATGGCCCTTGTCGTACGCTTCTTTAATTAGGTAGAAATAGTCGGGGTAGGCAGCGGTTACGAAGAAGGTTGCCTTGGCACCATAGCGGTCGAGGATCTCGAGGACCTGCGGGGTCAGCGGCGAGGGGCCATCGTCGAAGGTAAGGTAGACGGTCTTGCGGCCGTTGGGCTCGAACGTCCACTCGTGCGGGGTCTGCACGTCGAACCATTTGTCACGCGCCTTCAAATCGATGCCAGCTACCCAGCGCTTCTGATCTTCGATGAGCGCCTCGAGCTCGTAGTCGCGCCCATAGCCATGCAGGGGGGCATCCTGGGGAACAAGGGTTGCAGGAGCGGCTGAACCGGCAACGTGAGACGTCCGCTCGTCGAAGGGTGTAGCGCCCGGCTTCGCAATGCTCGGTGCGGCGGTTGGCCCTTGGGCATCGTGTACGGGTGCGGGCCCTTCTTTGCCCGCTTGGTCGCCTTGGTCCACCTGGCCTGCTTGCGGGTTCTGGGTTGCCTGGTCGGGTGTGGCCTGTGCTGTGGGCTGGCTGGCTTGTTGCGCTTGCTCGGTCTGGGCCTCTTGAACGGGTGCCGCGGGGTCGGGCTGGCCGCCCCGGAACAGCTGCGATACGCCCAACAGCACCACAAGCACTGCTACGGCCGCCAAGACCGCACGGAACTTGTCGGACGAGCGGCGCATGTCGCGGGCTTGCTGCTTGGCCCTTACCGAGGGGCGCGAGTGGTCGATACGAGGGTCGGAGGCGGCTGCCATGCGCGAACGAACTGCTGGGCGCCTTCCTGCAGAAGAAGGGACGGACATGCGGCTCTGCCCGGTTTGCGGATAGGACGCCGGACGCCTTCCTGCAGAAACGACCTTTTCGTCCACGCGACGCACTGTGCGCCCCTGCGCGTCTACCGCCCGTTGCGCCGAACTCGCACGGGCTCTTTCGGCAGGCGCCGTGCGCGTGTTGGCACCTCTTCGGATGCGAGGCGTGGGGGAAGGCGCGCTGGACAAGAACCTTGGGTCCTCGTCGGGGTACCTATTGTTTTGTGCCGAAGGGTATGGCATGGCTCATTTCTATTTTAGTAGTGCGTTTATTGAGCTTAACCGCGATTCACTATTGTAAATAGGAGTTTGCTATGTGCGAGTCAATAATACTCATTCGCACGATTTTGTGCAATATTGACGTCATGCCCGTCGCACCACGCCTCGAACGAGAGCCAAATGACCTGTCCCTTTGTCAGGATAATTATATCCATTTTTAAAAAAATGCTGTTTTCCTTGCTAAATGGCTGGTTGGGCGCGTATAAGAGAGCGATAGGAACTGTGCAAGCTGGCCGCAGGGAGCGCATGTTCGATGACCTTGCTCCGAATGCGGACCCTAGCCATAGTGGAACCTATCGAGGAATGCCCGGCTGAAGTATTGGAGTAAGAGGTGTTCACCATGAGTTCTAAGCCTGTATCTGTCAAATCCCCCATCGTCTGGGCGTCTATCGTTGTGGCATTGGCGGCATCGCTTATGTGCGGGGTGCAGCCGGCATGGGCAGTAGAAGAAGTCCAGTATGTCGAAAAGAGCTGGGACGCCGAAAGCAAGCAGGTCGTGTCCGAAACAAAGACCGCCCAGGCCGCCGCTCTTACCAGCGACACGGAGTACATAAACGGCTGGTGCTACGTGAGCGGAACCATCGAGGGCAGCAAGAGGCTTACCGTCATGGGAGGCCAAGAGGCCAACATCATCCTCACGGACGGTTCCAAACTCACGCTGGAAAAGGGCATCAATGTTCA
>JAFUCW010000137.1 GCA_017459485.1 Eggerthellaceae bacterium
AACTGGAGCCCGAAGTGCGCATCTGGGATTAGGCACGAAGGCGTGTGCCTTGCGAGCGTGTCGCACCGCTAGGCGCCAATCACGGCAGCAAGCTCCGCTATGCTGGCGACGACCGTGTAGGGGCTCTCTTCCTCCTTCAAGAAGCCGTTTCTGCACAGTTCGTTCAATGAGGCTACGAAATGGTCGTAGCAACCTTCGATGTTGACGATGAATACGGGCTCGGCAATAAATCCCAGCTTGATCTGCGAGAGGACTTCGGTGATTTCCTCGAAGGTGCCAATGCCGCCTGGGAGCATGACGAAGGCATCCGCATTGTCACAGAGCAGCTTTTTGCGCTCTGCCATGGTTTGGACCACTACGGGGTTAACGATGCGAGGGTTGAGCTGCTCGCGGTCGACGAGGAACTGGGGGATGATGCCAAGCACGTTTCCGCCATGGTCGAGCACTGCGTTCGCAAGCGCGCCCATCATCCCAATGCCCCCACCTCCGTAGACGAGGGTGTGTCCTGCCTGCGCCATCCAGGTGCCCAAATCGATTGCAGATTGCTTGTAAGCGGGGCTGTTGCCAAGGGCAACGCCGCAGTAGACTGTGATGTTCATGGGTGCTCCTTGTCTGAATATGGTTCGTTCGAGCAGCGTTCAGTATACCTAAATGATCGAAGAATTGCAGCGACTAGGTATCCGCCGCAGGGCTGGCTCCGCGTCGATGCCCCGGTCGAAGGAGCGCAGGGCGCGGGAGCGCTCGCTGGTGGCGTGCAGATCAGCGGGGGAGCCGTCCCTTTCGATGCGGCCGTCTTCGATGAACACGACGCGGTCGAAGCGCTCGATTCCCTGGAGATGATGGGTGATCATGACGAACGTCTTGTCGGCCATCGAGGAGAAAAGGGTGTCGAGCAGGGCGTTTTCGGTGAGAGGGTCGAGCCCGACCGTCGGTTCGTCGAGCAAGATGACGGGAACGTGGGCGAGCAGCACGCGCGCAAGCGCGATGCGGTGGCGCTCACCGCCTGAAAAGCGCAAGCCCGCCTCGTCGACCATGGTGTCGAGCCCCTGAGGAAGGCGCCTGGCCATTTCTCCGAGCTCGACCGCGTCGAGCGCCGCCCAGACCTCCTCGTCAGTGGCGTCCTCGCGCCCGATGAGCAGGTTGTCGCGCAACGTGCGGTTGAACAGGTATGCTTCTTGCTGCACCACGCCGATGTAGCGGAACACGTCCTCTCCGATCTGGGAGACGTGAGTGCCGTCGATACGGATACTGCCTGACGTGGGTGTCAAGTCACCGCGGATGAGCGAAGCAAGCGTCGACTTACCCGACCCCGATCGGCCAAGCACGGCAACCTTTTGTCCAGGAGGAATCTCCAGAGACACTCCGTCAAGCACGGTCCGCCCATCGTCATACGCAAACGAAACGCCCTCAATGGCAATCCCCACTGCCCCCACAGGTCCCGCCAGGTCTGTATCAGCGTAGCGTGCGTCGTCGGCGAAGGTCTCTGCACCACCGGACCCCGCAGGTTCTGCAAGGGCATTGCCGCAGGAGGCGGCGGCGTCGGGGGATGCATCTGCATCTGTCTGAGCACTGTCCCTGACAGGCTGCAAAGCAGCCTCGTTAGAAGCATGAAGCAGCGAAGCGCACGCTGAAGAATCTGATTCAGCGAAGCGAGAATCAGATTCTTCGAGCAGCGGAGCGGCTG
>JAFUCW010000138.1 GCA_017459485.1 Eggerthellaceae bacterium
GCGCGGGCAATGCAGATGCGCTGCCGCTGTCCGCCGGAGAGGTTCTGGCCCCCTTCCGACACCGGCATGTCGAGCCCGCCCGACGCGAGGGCGAAATCGAGCACTTTGCATCGCTGCAGCGCCGAAAGCATCTCGTCATCCGATGCGGACGGATTGCCCAAGGCCAGGTTGGAACGCAGCGTCCCCTTGAACAGGTATCCGTTCGTGGGCACGGTCGTTATCAGGCGCGACAGGTCATCCAGCTCTATGTCGCGAACGTCCACTCCCCCGATGCGCACGCTTCCAACGTAGCCGGCCAGCGTGCCCGAAAGGATGGCTGCCAGCGTCGATTTGCCCGACCCGCTCGCACCCACGATTCCCGTGAAGGCACCTTGCTCGAACCGTGCGCTCACGTTCTCGAGCGCTTGGCGATGGCCGTCGTAGGTAAAACCGATGCCGGCGCACTCGAGGGTGCATCCCGCCGGGCGCTCCGTCCCTTCGCAACGCTGCGGCTCCTGGAGGTCGATAAGCTCTATCATGCGCTTCGAAGCCGCGATTCCGTTCATGGCCGCATGGAACAGCGAACCGAGCGTGCGCATAGGAAGGAAGAACTCCTGCGAAAGGAACACGATGGCGAAAGCGGTCGAAAACGGTATGGCCCCAGACGCCAGCTGGACCACGGCGACCACGATTCCGGCCGCCGCCCCCAGAAACACCACCAGGTCCATGGCAAGTATCGAGCGCAGCTGCACGAAGAGCATCTGCATCGTGGCGTTGCGGAACTTTTCCGCCTTGTCGTTCATGCGCTCGTGCCTGGCTGCGTCGGCGCGGAAGATCTTGAGCGTGGTCAGCCCCTGGATGTCTTCCAGGAACAGCGCGCCCAGGTCCGTGTAGCTTCCCCAATACACATCTGCCGCCGCCTTGGCAGCTCGGCGGACCATCATGATCAGAAGCGGAATGAGGGGAACGCATGCGAGCAGCACGAGCGCGGCCGGCCAGCACAGCGGCAGCATGACGACGAACAACGTCAAGGGAGCCAGCGCCGCGAAAAACAGCTGGGGCAGAAACGATCCGAAATACACTTGGAGCTGCTCTGCCCCTTCGATGCTCAGCTGCACGGCTTCGGAAGTGGAGACGGAAGTCGCATACGAAGGCCCGAGGCGCAACAGCTTGTCGTAGACCGCCATGCGCACTTGCTCGCGGGCACGAAGCGCCGCCCTGTCTCCCGCATTCGCTGCAAGGACCGAAGTTACCGCACGAACGCACACCGCAAGCGCGATAAGCCCCAAGCTTGTCGCATCGAGGTTCGCCAAACCGCCATCGAACACCCGCTGAAACGCGTTGCCCAGCACAAGCATCAAGACGATGGTGGCCAGAAGGCCGATCCATTTGAACACTACCGCCCGCACCACGAAGGGCATTGCCCCTGGTGCCAATTCGGAAAGTCGTTTATTGAACATCTTTCTCCAACCCCCTTGCTTCGCTTCGAACCATCATGCTCACTACGACCTACACGTTGAGCACAAACGGCTTGCCGTTCACGCTTACCACCTCAAGCCCCACTCCGTACACCTGCTCCAGAAGCTCTTCGTCGACGATTTGGGCAGGGTCTCCCTGCGCCGCGACCCCACCGTGCGCCAAAGCGACCACCTCGTCGCTGTAATGGATGGCCTGGTTGATGTCGTGGAGCACCATGACCACCGTCAGGCCCCTTTCCTTGTTCAGCAGCCGCACGAGCCGCAGAAGCTCTAGTTGATAGCGGACGTCGAGGAACGTGGTCGGCTCGTCGAGCAGGAGCACCTTGGTTCCTTGCGCAAGTGCCATGGCAACCCACGCTCGCTGCTTCTGCCCACCGGAAAGCGAAGAGAGCGTGCGCTGCTCGAAACCTGAAAGGCCCGTCGCTTCCAACGCGCTGCGCACCGCTGCTTCGTCTTCTTCGGATCCTGCCCGCCCTAGGCGCCCGATGCCCGACCGATGAGGGAAACGCCCCATGCTCACAAGCCGCCCGACCGTCATGTCGAATGGGGCCGTGTTTCCCTGATGCACCACAGCGACCAGCTTGGCAAGGTCCTCGGCGCGCAGGTCGGCGAGAGCGCCGTTGCGCAAATGGATGGTCCCTTTGCTTGGACGCAAGTTCTTGGTCAGCAGGTTCAAAAGCGTGGATTTGCCGCACCCGTTCGCGCCGATAATCGTAGTGACGACGCCTTCGTTCAAAGAAAGGTCAAGGCCGTCGAACAAAAGGGGAGCTCCGGCAAACCCGAAGGAGAGTCCCTGCACCGTGAAGACCTTAGATGCCATAGCGACCACCCGCCCTCAAGAGAAGCAGAATGAACGCCGGGCCTCCGACGATCGACATGCACACAGCGGCGCTCATCTCCATCGGAGCGATGACCGTGCGCCCTATGGTGTCGGCCAAAAGCAGCAAGAAGGCACCGAGCAGCATGGCGTAAGGTATGAGCGCCTTGTGCCCCGTTCCTACCACCAAACGCGCCAAATGGGGCGCAATGAGCCCGAGGAAGCTGATGGGTCCGACGATTGCCGTCGTGATCGACGCAAGCAAGACCGCTATGGCCGAAATGACAACACGGCTTAGCTCCACGTTGACTCCCAAAGAGCGGGCGGTTTTGTCCTCGAGCATGAGGACGTCGCAACGGGCGCAGGTAAGCAAAGAGAGGACCAGCCCCACGCCCCCGTACACTGCCATGGACGTGAAGTCGCTCCAAGTCTTCATGGTGATGTTCGCATCGAGCAAGGCGGTGACCGACGAGCTGACAGAGCCCGAGGCTGCACCGACTGCCGCCGAAAGCCCTGTGAAGAGCGCAGACACCGCCACACCCACCAGGATGATCCTCAAAGGGGACAACCCTCCCTGCCACGAGAGGCTGTAGACCAGCACAAACGCAATCGCCCCGCCCGCGCAAGCGATGAGCGGCGTGAAGTAGAACAACGCCGGAAACAGCATGGTGACCACGACGGCGAAGAAGGACGCGCCCGCGTTGACTCCAATTACACCTGGGTCTGCCAAGGGGTTGCGCACCACCGCCTGAAGCAACACGCCCGACACGGCAAGCGCCGCGCCTCCCACAAGCGCGATGAAAATGCGCGGGAAGCGCAAGTCGTAGATGGTGGCAACCGCATCGTCGTACTCGACGAACAACCCGGAGAGCAGCTGAGAAGGACTCACCTGTAGGCTTCCCGTGTTCACAGCAACCAGGAACAAGGCAATAAGGGCCGCAGCAGTCACGACGAATGCGGCAACCTGACGTGTCATGCTCGCAGGGGCCGAACCGGACCTGGCTACCTTCGCCGCGCCGTCTGCACGTTGCTTACGCAGCATAGGCGCCCTGCCCTTCTCCGTACAGGTAGTAGCGAAGCTCTTCGATTGCTTTGGGATAGTCGAACGTTGCGCTCATTCCGAAATAGTCATAGCTCAGATCGTACACCCGCCCTTCCGACACAGCGCGAAAATGACGCCAGATGGTGTTCGTCGCGAACTCCTTCGCGAACATCTCGCGGATGTCATCGGGCATGGCATGGGCGCAACGCAAGATGACATCGGGGTCTTTTGCCTGCATGTCTTCGGTGTTGGCGTTCAAGAACTCCTCCTGCGTGCCTGCGTACACGTTTTCCACACCTGCCATCTGGACCAAACTGCCCACATAGCTGTTTTCAGTGGCAACGATGTAGGAGCCAGGCACGCCCATGAGCACGAGCGCATGCAAAGCGGTGCGTCCTTGCAGCGAACCCTTCAATTCGTCAAGAAAATCTTGGTAGCCTCGCATCATCTGCCCAGCTTCTTCCTGACGGTCGAACTTCGTGCCCAAATACGCAACCGAGTCATAAAGGCCCGTGACGCTGCGCAAGTCCAGAAACACGCTGGGCGCTCCGATCGCACGGTACTTCGGCTGCAAGTCGTTTTTGAGCGAGTTGGGCGAGATAACGCACGTGGGATGCATTGATGCGAGCAATTCCAGGTCGGGCGCCATCGGCGAACCCACAACGGCAGCACCGGAATAGCGGATCGGAAGGTCGTGCGCGGTCTTCGGTATGCCCTGCAAGTCAATGGAAAGCTTGTCGCATATCTGAACCGCCGTGACCGACGTGGCGACCACGCAGGATGCTAGCTTGCGCGATGCGGGATGCTGGTCGACGCACCCAGGCAGAAAGCACGAGGCTGCGGCACAAGCACACAGCCCCAAAAAGTTACGTCTTGTCAGCGTCACCTCAATCATTGCCCCTCTCGGATTCGGGCAACGGACCGAAATCTGCTTCGGCCTGGACCCCCGACGATTGCAGCAATTCCGTTTCTGGGGCATTGAAAAGGTTCGCATCCGCCACCGAGTCAGGCGCCGCAGCAGCGGCGGCAGCGGCGGCGGCAGCATCCCGCGTTGGACGTCGCAGCGCATAGACGATGCCCGCAACGACTGCCGCAAGGGCAACCAAGATGCCGGCAACCAGAGGGACGTTCACCGACGGTGCGCCGGCAGCATCGCCCTGGACCTGGTTCCCATCTGCGTCATATTCGCTCACTCCCGTTTCGACCGACGAGCCGGTCACAAGCGAAGAGTCGTCGGAGCCCGATGAAGCTGCAGGCGCTCCCTCCACCAGCGAGCTTGCAGACGAAGGGCTCGATGCCTGCGCACTGGCTGAGGCACCGGAGGAGCCAGAGCCGTTTTGCAGCGACGAATTCCCCGCATCGGAAGAAGACGCCTCTGCAGCTGCAGAAGCCGACCCTTCGGCGTCCGCGGATTCTGCGTTGGATTCCGAAGGGCTATCGGGCGTCTGCGAATCGGAAGTTTCAGACTGCTCCTGCTCGAGCGCATCTTGGAGAGCATCCGGAGACTGCGCCTCTTCGGGCTCGGGCGCCGCAGGACCAGACGTGCCCACCGTCTGCACGAACCCGGCCGAGTTGCCCTCCTGGAAGCCATCGAGCAACACGAAGAAAGTGACTTCGCGGCCCATGGGCTCCACGTACATAGTCAAGCGGAATGTGGAACCTTCGCTTGGAGTCTCGAACAGCCAATCCCCCATGTTCGCCGAAGCATCCATGGACATGTTGGCAGCCAGCGACGCTGCGCCGAAAGACCCCGAATGGGAAGGGTCGCTCGAAACGACAACGTCGCCGATCTCGTTTGCCTGGTAGAGCCGCACGGTGACAAACGTTCTGCCGTCGACGTCTTTTTCCACGAACGCCTGAGGCTGAAGGATGCCGTCGGCCATGGACTGTCCCAAGGCGGCGGACCCTTCTCCGCCCGAATCCTCTATGACGCCTGTGTCGGGGTTGGCGTAGTAGGCCGTTGCCGACGCCGTGTAAACCGCAGCATCGGCGTATGCGCTCTGCGGAGCCGCTCCTACGGATGCGCACATCGCGCACGCGACGAAGACGGCCGCCATGAGCCGTACAGCCATCCCTCTCGCCAGTTTCTGCATATCTCTCTCCTGAACGTGTTGTTGTCCGCTTGACGTAGAGTGCTTCTTGTCACGCGCCCTTAGAATCGCCCGCTGCTGCGCCTGCGCGCCGCTCCCATAAACAGTGCGCTGGCGGCTGCAACAAAGCAAAGCGCTGCAGCTAGCAGGGTGCCTGCGTCTGCCGTAGCGGGCAAAGACGACGCTGTCCTTGCGGTCGTGGATGCTCCCGCCGTAGAAGACGATCCTGTCGAAGAGGAGCTGGGCAGGGCCGTCCTGGCAATGCCGGAAGAGCCGATCAGCGAAGAACCGCCAGCCCCATTGGCTCCCGTTCCACCCGCTGCTGCACCCGCGTTGCTAGACGTAGCGTGCTGTCCGCCCTCTGCTCCCTGGTCTTGCGCCTGCGGATAGGATAGATGCATGTCGGCCACTACCGGTCCCGCGCCCAGCTCTTGCATGGGCTTGATGGTAAGCGTCAGGGGATAGACCGACTCTGCCGTGGCAGCAGGCACGGTTATGCAGTACTCGCGCTCCCCATCGGCGTCAGAGACGACCTCGGCTTCGATGCCGTTGTACTTCACGCTTAAGATGTAGTCGGGGCGATTGGTGGTGAAGTAGACCTTGTACGTGCCGTCTGCCTGCGGACGCACCAGAGCGTTTGCGCCGAAGTACTGGTTCGCCATTGACTCGTCTGTGCTTCCTTGCTTCGCCATGAACAGGGGCACGCTGTAGACATGGCCCGCATGCATTCCCGATCCGCTTTCGGCCGATCCCGTTCCCGAAGTCTGGCTGGCAGAGCCGCTTTCGCCCGAATTTCCGTTGCCGGCTCCTTGCCTATCGGATGGGGAGTCGCTTCCTTCGCCGCCGCTTCCTGCGCTTTCGTTGTTGCCGCCGTTTTCGCCACCAGTCGAAGCATCGCTTGGCGCATTCGTGGAGCCAGAGCCGTTCCCGCCCCTTGTGCCGCTTTCTCCCGAAGGCGACCCCGCACTGCCCTTTTCCGAGCCTGAGGCGGAATCCTGCGAGCCGCTCCCTGCGTCGCTTGAACCCGCATCGCCCTGCGAGGAACTTTCCGCATCGGCAGACCGATCCGAGCCGCCCGTGCTTGCACCTGATCCGGAATCCGATTCGGCGCTCGATTCGGCTTCCTGGGAGCCACTGCTGGTGCCGTCGTCTGCGCTGTCCGCATCGTGTGCTGCAGAATCGCTCGACGACCCCCCTGCAGACCCCGAGGCTCCTGCGGCATCTTCGTTGCCGTCACCTTCGGAGTCTGCCGGGGACTCGTCGCCAC
>JAFUCW010000139.1 GCA_017459485.1 Eggerthellaceae bacterium
GTCCGCGCATGAGGATAGATAAAAACAAGTAAGATTAAGTCGACTGGAAAACGAAAGGACAACAGCAATGGGTAACGCATTTCCGTTCACGAACCTGATGACCGAAGAAGACAAGAAGAAGGTCCACGAAGCGTCGATGAAGATGCTCTCCGAAGTGGGCATGCTCTACCACCATCCGAAGGCCCGCGAGATCGTGGCGTCCCACGGCGTGCGCGTTGAAGGCGAAACCGCCTACTGGACCGAAGAGCAGATCATGGAATGGGTCGGCAAGGCGCCCGAGAAGTTCACCATCTACGCCCGCAACCCCGAGCACAACATCGAAGTCGGCGGGGAAACCGTCAACATCGCTCCTGGCTACGGCATGCCCACCATCATCGAGCGTGACGGCTCCGGGCGCCCCGGCACCATGCAGGACTACGTGAACTTCGTCAAGATGTTCCATGCCAACCCCGACTTCCACACCAACGGCTCGCTTATGATCCAGCCCGACGACGTGGACGTCCACACCTCCAACATGTGCATGCTCTATGCGTCGCTGATGGGCTCTGACAAGGGCCAGCTGCTCGTGGGCGAAGGCGGCACCAAGGACTTCGAGGCCATGATGCGTGCACTCGCGGCCACGGTCGGTGGTGAAGAGTACCTGCGCAGCCATCCGTGCGCCAACACCATCATCGACGTGATCACCCCGCTCGCGTTCGCCGAGAACATGACCGAAGCGCTGATCACCTTCGCCGAATGGGGCCAGGCCACGGCAATCTCGTCCTGCGCCATGGCTGGCACGACCGCTCCCGTTTCGGCCATCGGCCCGATCGTCTACACGAACGCCGAAGTGCTTTCCACCATCGCGCTTGCCCAGATGATCAACCCCGGCGTTCCGGTGCTCTACGGTTCGCAGAGCCCGCAGGCCGACATGGGTTCCGGCCAGATCGCCGGCGGCGCCCCCGAAAGCGCACTCATGTACATCTACGCGCAGGAAATGGCGCGCTACTACCACCTGCCGTTCCGCGGTGGCGGCGCCATCACCGACTCCAAGACGGTCGACACTCAGTCCGGCTACGAATCCATGATGACCCTCATGGCGTGCTACATGGCCAAGACCAACTACATGATCCACTCCGCAGGCGTCATGAACGGCTACGTGACCACCAGCTATGACAAGATCATGCAGGACTTCGAGATCATCCGCTACGTGAAGCGCTTCTTCGAGGTGCCGCTGCGCGTTGACGAAGAGACCATCCCCATGGAGGAGATCCTGGACTGCGGCCACGATGGCGAGTTCCTGACGGCAGATTCCACCTTCGACATGTGCCGCGACGTCGTGGCTCCGCAGGTGGGTTCGCGCGGCGCCGTGTCCGACATCAACGCACAGGTGTACAAGAAGCTCGACGCCTACTACGACAAGCTGCTCGACACCTACTACGCCAATGCGCCCGAGGTCGACGACAGCGTTCGCGAGCAGGTCAAGGACATCCTGTGCGAGGCCGGCACCGACCGCGCCACGCTCGACCGCATCGACGAGATGCTGGCTACCCGCGGCAACTTGGCATAGTTCGTACGCTGGTTTTTCAAGGACCCTTGGAGCCAGCGCAAACCAACCCCGATGGGATGCGCAGCTCGCGCATCCCATCAAAGGATAGCGGGAGGAAGCGCAGAGGAACGGTTCTCGGGTGGCAGACGGGACGGTTCTTGTGCCACCCTGGTGGGATAACACAAAGCCCCTCTGTCACCTGTCGCCCGGAGGGGCAGGGGTATAGTGGAGTAGCGAAGAAACTGTCCCGCCCGCACTGCTAGATACTAGAAAGGTTTTCGTCATGACGCAAAAAGACATTGATGCCATGAACATGAAGGCGTTCGTCACGCATACCGACGACCATGAATGGGAAGAGGTCTTCGAAGGCTTCCGCATCAAGAAGCTGATCTGCGAAGACACGGTGGGCAAGAGCGAGTACTACGCGGGCATCGCCCAGATCGACCCCGGCGTAAGCACGCCCGCATGGAAGGCGAACCTGGCCTGCTGCACCTACATTATGGACGGCCAGATCTGGGCGCGCCTGGGCCGCCAGCGCCTGGAGCTTGGCTACGACGCCTCCAACTACATCCCGGCAGGCGCCCCGTTCTCCTACGAGGCCTCGGGCGACAAGGGCCTGACCTTCCTGTTCACCTACGCGACCAACAACGACATCGGCGAGCATCTGGTGTTCGAGCCCGTTTCCGAAGAAGAAATGAAGGCGTTCTACCAGCCCAACTGCCCGTCGAACCTGATGAGCCCCGGCATGGAGGCCGAAGGCTACCGCTGGGCGTGCGCAGGCGACGCCGATCCCTACATCATGGTCGAGGCCGCGCAAGGCTCCCGCTCCTTGAGCTTCCAGGCCTTCTACGACGAAGACCGCGGCTGCAAGGAGATGTGGTGGGGCCGCACGTTCCTGAAGTCGAACTGCCGCTACACCCCGCATTATCACGAGCAGTCCGAGTTCTTCTTCTTCCTGACGGGCACGGGCACCATGTACGCGGGCGACGGCATCTACCAGGTTCGTCCCGGGTCCATGATCTACGCGCCGTCCAACTGCCTGCACGGGATGGTCAACGACGGCATCGAGCCTCTGTGCGCCATCTACTGCTGCAACGTGGAAACCACCGGCAACGCCTACATCCGCTACGAGGTTGCCGACGTTCCGCTGGTCGTCCCGAGCGACCGCACCAACATGCTTATCAGCGACATGGCATAGCTTGCGGCAGTTGCCGGCAGCCAGCTTGTCTGGTTGCCGGCGGTTGCAAGAAGGCGGGTGGCAAGAAAGGGCGCCCACCCGCCCTGCTGTCTGCCGGCAAGCTTTTGCAAAAGGATGAACAGGAGCATCTGCTGCAGTCGCCCATGCTGCTTGCGCCAAGCAGGCGTGGGCGGCGCGATTGCAGCGGCCTTTTGATATCGCATTGCGCTAAACCCGCCGCGCAGACGCCTTTGAAGGGGATGCAAAGGAGTAAGCGCCATGTCAGGTTCTAATAATAAGATTATCGAGAATTTCTCGTTCAGGAAAAACACGGTATTCGCCGTTTCCGTGGTCATCACGGTCGCGGTGATCGTGTGGGCGCTGGTGGCGGGAAGCGCTTTCATTGAAGCTGCCAACGCTGCAATGGGCGTGCTGATGGAGCATTTCGATTGGCTCTACATCTTTGGATGCACGTTCTTCGTTATTTTTGCGCTGGCGTTGGCCATAAGCCCATACGGCAAGACGAAGCTGGGCGCCGACGGCGAGAAGCCGCGGCAAAGCCTGCCGGCATGGTTCGCCATGCTGTTTTCCGCCGGTATGGGCGTTGGCCTGGTCTTTTGGGGTGTGGCGGAGCCGCTTTCGCACTACATCGCTCCCATGTCGGGCATCGAGCCGCTTTCGGAAGAGGCTGCGCGCTTCTCGCTGCGGTCGTGCTTCGTGCATTGGGGCCTGCATCCCTGGTCCACCTACGCCATCGTGGGTTTGGCGTTGGGGTACTTCGGGTTCCGCCTGCGCAAGGAATCGCTTGTATCGAGCACGCTGGAACCGGTGCTGCGCAAGCAGAGCCGCGGCGCTGTGGGCATTATCATCGACGTGTACGTTGCGGCGCTCACCGTTATGGGTGTGGCGACTTCGTTCGGCATGGGCTGCTTGCAGATTAGCGCGGGGCTGGAGTACCTCTACGGGGTTCCCAGCCAGGTGTACACCTGGGCAGTCATCATCGGGGTAGTGACAATCGTCTACACGTGGAGCGTGGTGAGCGGTATCGAGCGCGGCATGCAGATGCTCTCTAACGGCACCATGATTCTGTGCGTGGTGCTGCTCGTGCTTGTGATGATAGTCGGCCCCAACGTAGAAATCGTTCGAGGTTTCATGGTGGGCGTGGGCGACTGGCTGGCCAACCTGATTCAGGACAGCGTGCGTTTGGCGGCAGACGACGGCGACACGTCGTGGGTCCGCGGATGGCGCGTGTTCTACTGGGCGTGGTGGCTTTCCTGGGCGCCGTTCGTGGGCATTTTCCTCGCGCGCATTTCGCGTGGACGCAGCATCCGCGAATTCGTGATCGGATGCGTGGTTGCTCCAACTATCCTGGGGATGATCTGGTTTTCCGTTTTTGGCGGTGCAGCGTTCAGCGCGGCATCGGGAATGGACGCAGAGCAGCTGGCCGCCTTGGCGGGTGCGCCCGAAACGGCGCCGTTTGCGGTGTTCGCGCAGATGCCCCTGTCCATGGTCCTGTCCTTGATTGCGATCGTGCTTCTGTTCGGATTCTTCGTCACATCGGCCAACTCCGCAACCTACGTACTGGCCATGCTCACATCGAAAGGCAACCCGAACCCTCCGGTGTTCAAGAAGATCTTCTGGGGCGTGTTGCTTGCCTTGGTTGCGTTCGCGTTCGTCGTCTCCGGCGGCGTGAGCGGCATCCAGACCATCGCTATCATTATCTCGTTCCCGTTCTTCTTCGTGATGTTGCTCATGTGCATAAGCATGGTCGTGGCCATTCACAAGGAACACCACGACGGTCTGCCCGACGAAGTGCGGCAGGCATGGGAAAAGGACGTGCAAGCCCTTGCATGACGCAGGTGCGAGGGGGCTGCGTGCCACGTGTGCAGGGTGGAAAGCCCTCGCGTGATGCGGATAGTAGGAGGGGGCTGCATGCTATGTGTGCAGCCCCCCGTGACGCGGCATGACGGCAGGGTTCGTGCGGCATTCTTTGATCCGCCGCCGTCCGTGCTATTCGGATGGGGCTCTGCTTTCCAGGGTATTAGATAACTATCAGCGAATTATAAGGAAAAAGATGTTTATATTCGGCTGAAACCTGGCATGGCATGGCTTCAGAGCCAAGCGCGCAGGCGACATGATTGTCCTTGAATGCTAAAGGGGAAGCCTGTTACTGCATACATAAAATTGAGTATGTTACATACCAAACCGTATCCATTTATGGCACTTTGCAGGCTCGATAAAATATAGTCAAATCTAAGTAGGGGCATCTGGCGTGCGATTGCGGAAGCATGGCACACATCATTGACGAAAAGGAGCAAGCATTATGGCCATAGCTGGGGGCGACGAGGTTCGCAATGAGATGTTAGAAGGAGTGAACATACTGGCCGATGCGGTGAAGATCACGCTTGGTCCGCGCGGGCGCAACGTGGCGGTGCCTCAGAAGGGCAGCACCTACGGCGCTGACTACGGTGACTCCTCTGCACCAGGGGCCCCGGTTCTGGTAACCAACGACGGTGTGACCATCGCAAAATCAATCTCTTTGGAGCAGCCCCTGCAAAACATGGGCGTCGAGCTTGTCAAAGAGTCGGCGGTCGCTGCCAACGACGAAGCGGGCGACGGCACCACGACGGCAATCGTAATCGCCCAAGCATTGCTTGCTGGGGCGTTTAAAAACGTTGCCGCAGGTGCGGACCCCCTTGCGCTGCGCCGCGGCATCCAGCGCGGGGCGTCTCTCGCGGTAGACGAATTGCGCGCTGATGCTGTCCCCGTGACCTCCCAAGAAGACATCGCGCGCGTAGCAGCCGTGTCGTGCCAGGACGAAGATCTGGGCGACTTGGTCGGCGAAGCGATTCATCGCGTGGGCCTTGAGGGCGTAGTGAACGTGGACGACTCGCAGCGCATGGACACCACGCTCGACGTGGCCGAGGGAATCGTGTTCGATCGCGGCCTCGTGTCGCCGCACATGGCAACCGACAGTGCCCAAGCGGAGGCGGAGCTGCACAATCCCTACATCCTGATCACCGACAAAAAGTTCACCAGCCAGCAAGACCTGATCCCAGCCCTCATCTGCGCAGCGGAAGACGGC
Organism: Eggerthellaceae bacterium; assembly: GCA_017459485.1. Lineage (GTDB taxonomy): Bacteria > Actinomycetota > Coriobacteriia > Coriobacteriales > Eggerthellaceae > CACXMZ01. Next base: position 5,791 of record JAFUCW010000139.1, read on the forward strand.
CGCGACTGCTTGGTCATATGCGGCGGGATCGAAGGCGAAGCGCTCTCCCTGGTTTTGCGCAACAAGCTGGAAGGCGACATGAATGTGGTGTGCGTGACGGCGCCCGAATATGGCGAGGGCCGCCGGTGGCGCATGGACGACATCGCCGTGCAGACTGGGGGCATGTTCTTAACCGAGGAGGCAGGCCTTAACGTGCGAGATGTGACGCGCGACCAATTGGGCAGCGCCGAATACGTGAAAGTCACCGCCAAGCGCACGGTCATTTCGGGGGGAGCGGGAGACCCGGCGCTTGTTCAAGGGCGCATTACCGAATTGCGGCATCTTGTCGAAAAGACCGACTACGCATTCAACCGTGACCGCCATGCGGAGCGTTTGGCGAAGTTCGTGTCGGGCGTGGCGACCATCAGTGTGGGCGGAGCCACCGAAGCCGAGCAGTGGGAGCGGAAGATGCGCGTCGAGGATGCGGTGAACGCTGCGCGCGCTGCCGTGGAGGAAGGTGTGGTGCCAGGCGGGGGAGTGGCGTTGCTGAACGCGGTTCCTGCGCTGGAAGAAATGGCGGGAACGCTGCGCGGCGACGAAGCGGCCGGCGTACGCGTTGCTGCTGACGCACTGCAGGCACCCGTTCGTCAGATTGCCGAGAACGCTGGTCTTGACGGCGGCGTTGTGCTTGCCGGACTCGCCAGCTCCCCTGCAGGGACAGGCTATGACGCGAAGCGCGGGGCTTTCGTCGATATGGTTGAGGCGGGGATAATCGATCCGCTACGCGTGACGCGTTCGGCACTGGAAGCGGCGTTTTCCGTGGCAGGCACCGCCTTGCTGACCGAGGTCGGTGTGACGAAGGAGGGCGAAGATGGCGACGAATAACGAATTGTGGCGTCGGTTCGTGGATGCCTACGAAGTCGAAGTTCCTGAAGAGGCGGTGCTAAACGAGCTCAACTACCTCAAGCTCCAGCTCCGGCACAACATGCAATACGACCGCCTTTCGGGCGGGGACCTGCATTTGTTTCCAGGGCAGGAGCTCGACGAGCAGATGGACGAATTGCAGGCGGTCGCCATGTTCGAGGCGAAAGAGCCGCGCGTGCTGAAGGCGATCATTCGCGATCAGGGCATTACTGCTACGCGCGAAGAGCTCGAGGTGGAGGCGGAAGCCATGGCCAAGCGTCAGGGAACTACGGTCGAGGCGATCAAGCAGTTTTTCGGAGAAGACTTGGGCATGCTCGAACGGGATGTGCTCGAGGCAAAGGCCCGCGAATGGGCGTTGTTCCATCTGCAGGCGCGTGAGTGAATGGCTGCACGCTTCGCGGTAGCAGGGTATGACCGAGGGTATTGGGCACGGGAGGCGCCATGGCAAAGAAGAAACACGACATTCCTTGGCAAGAGGTCTACGACTACGTGCTTGCTTGCGGCCAAGTGCACGACCCGTATCGCTTCGTGGTGACCGCGCTCGACGAGATTGGCGACATTATCCCCTACGACCAGGGGCTCGCCTGGTGTCTGGACGAAAACCGCAACGTGTGCGAACAGCATCTGGTCAATATCAAGGCGCGATGGACGAACATGTACATCGAATACTATGCGCACCTTCAAGACGACCGCCAGGGTTTGTACGCGCCGGCAAACGAGGCGTTCGGCCTGGCATTGGTGCGTCAGGTGATATGGGCGAACGAGGAAGAGACCGAATTCGTCCGCAACTATCTTATGGCGCGGGGTGTGAAATGTTCGCTTTCCTCAGTGCTGTTCGACCAAAACGGACGGCCCTGCGTCGTTATCACGCTTGACAGGACTCGCTCGGAGCGCTTTTCGAGCGACAAAATAGAAATCATGCGCCTTGTGGCTGCACAGCTCGGCAACCTCTACAAGAACTTCTTTACCGACCCATCGAGCGTTCCGGGCAGAAAACGGAAGGAAAGCGACGTGGCGCTTGCGGCGCTGCTTACCACCCGGGAACGGGAGGTGGTCGACCTGCTGTGCCAGGGCCTTTCGCCGTCGCATGTTGCCGACACCCTGTTCATCAGCACGTCGACCGCCTACAAGCACATCGCGAACATCTACAAGAAACTGCATGTCTCAAGCCAGCAGGAATTGCTCGTTCGCGTGCTGAAAAGCCGGTAAGATCGCCGCACTAGTTCCGCGCTTCCGAATCGAATAGCGCATGCTGTTTGTCCGTTTGCCCCGCACGGCCCAGCGGAGCCCTTGGTGTGCGCCTAGTGCGCCTTCGGGCTCCGCAGAACCGTGCAGGGCAAACGGACCTGTGCATCATGCTCCATTTGTTTCGAGAACGCTGCACTAGCACACTCTCTGTTCGAAATGGATGTGTGCGCAAGCCAATAACAATACCCAATATTAGGTATCAATAATACCCATCTTCCTCCATTACGGCCGATTGCTTTCCGTCCCATACTTACAAGTACCGCTTGCGCAAATGCGCTGCAGGCAAGGCGCGTTTTGCCCCAGTCAGCTTGGCATCGGGCGGAAGCGAATCACCTCAAGAGAAAGGATGCACATGGACAAGGAAACGTTGTTCGAAATGTCTGCGGACGGCCTAGAGGATGTCGAGCCCATTTCGGATTCGTTCGACCTTTCGGGAAAGGTCGCAGTCGTTGCAGGATCGGTGGGTCTTTCCCTCTACGTGATCAATCGTCTCCTCGAGTGCGGTGCAAGCGTGGTCTTCGGATCGCGCACCCAGGAATGGGGCGACATGGCCGTCGAGGCGTTCAAGGATCTTGGCCGGGACAAGCTGGCGTTCAGGCAAACCGACGTGCGCAAGGTCGAGGACTGCCGGGCGCTTGTTGCGTTCGCGGAAGAAACCTTCGGCCCGGTGGACATCTGCGTGCCCGTGGCGGCAACGTGGCAGGCCAGGGCTTTCCTCGACATGGACGAAGAACTCTATGACGACATCATCGACACCGACATGAAGGGCCAGTACTTCCTGGTGCAGGCTGCGGCACGGTCGATGGTGAAAGCGGGCAACGGCGGCAAGATCGTCACAATCGCATCCGTGGCGTACCGCGGCGACGACATGTACAAACTTGCCATGATGACCCCCTACAACGCAGCCAAGGCCGGTGTGATCGGCATGACGCGCGGAATCGCAAAGGAGCTGAAGCAGTACGGCATCAACGTGAACTGCGTGGCACCTGGCGGCATGGTCACCCCAGGCGCCATGGTCAACTGCGTCAAGACCGTCGAACTCTACGGGCAGGAGTGGCAGGAAGCCCAGATGGCAGGCGGTTCCGAAACCCCCGTTGCGGCAAGCCCCGACGAGATGGCGCGCATGATCCTGACCATGTGCACCGACGTGGCGGACTTCATGTACGGGCGCGTTGTGGAAGTGGACGGTGGCGCCAACCTGAGCTTCCAGGAAAAGCCCTGGAGCTACACCATGGACGGCGGAATCCCCGGTACTGCATAGCGCGACCGGGCAACGCCAGCGGAAACTCCCGCAAACGCGGGAACAGATAAAGACAGGTTCAAGAGAAAGGACGAACCCTGGCACTCAGCAGTGCGAGCACACTCCGCGAGATCCTGGACGACGAACGTGCCGTCGCTATCATCGACGAGTACATCCCTGGCTTCGTGTCCAACCCAGAATTGGGACCTGTGGCGGGCATGAAGATGAAGACCCTGCTCAAGTTCCCGCAGGTGAGCCTTGAAAAGGAGCAAGTCCAGGAGATCATTGCCAAGCTCGACGCGCTCGACGCGTAATGGCAAACGCCGCTAATCGTTAACGCAACCAACATGAAAGGAGAATCGTATGGCTGAAAGCACTGCTGACATCAAGATGTCGACTGCGTCCAAGACGCGCAAGAACCTGGACTACCTCCAGAAGCAGAAGGAAGCGGGCGAGAAGCTGGTTCAGATGTGCCCAGCGGAACTGGGCCCCTTCTTCGCCATGGCCGCCGAAATGGTGGGCTGCGACATCTGCCGTATCCCGCACATGATCTCCGCCCGTGCTGGCACGACCTTCGAAGAGGACGTCATCGGCTCGCGCATGACCGTGAAGAAGTTCCGTGAGTATACCAAGATCATCCACATCAACTTCTACATGCCCATCGGCATGTACGCCGACAAGGTCGACGCAGTCAAGTACGGTGCCGAACTCGTGTTCCATGGTGCCGACTCCATGCTGCCCATGGGTGTGACCAACGACACGCTGCGCTACATGACCGACAATTACGTGCCCGTGTTCGGCCATATTGGCGCCATTTCCGGCTGGCAGACCAACGCCACGGGCTACAAGAAGGTCGGCAAGACCGCCGAAGACGCGTTCAAGATCTTCAAGTGGGGCTATGAATACCAGGAAAATGGCATGGGCGCCATGACCATCGAACTGACTCCGATGGAGGTTTCCCAGACGATCGCCGAGACCCTGCGCGTGCCGGTCATCAGCATCGCGGGCGGCGCGCCCTGCGACGGATCCGAGATGGTCGACATGGACACCTACGGCGTCATGCCGCACGCAGCGTCGCATGCCAAGACCTACGCCGAGCTGCTGCCCTTCCTGTGCGAAGCCTACGCCGACTGGGCCGACGACGTGCGCGAAGGCACTTATCCCGAAGACAAGCACGGATACCACATGGACGAAGAGGAACTGAAGAAGTTCAACGACCTCATGGACAAGTTCGAAGGCTAGCGAGGCTTTGCGCTTTCCGAACTGCTCAACCTCCAGCCGCTGCGGTCGCGCACATCAAACCCCCTGCCATTGTGGTGGGGGGTTTCGTTTGGGGTTCTGGGATTGGCACGGCTACGGCCATGCTTTCACACTGCATGTAGACAGGTGCGAACAGCGCAGCGTCCGCGGATTCGAATCCTGCGACCGGGTTCGCGATGCGTAGATTCCGTTTTACATTGAGCCAGGTGTGGCGGCTTGGGTTA
>JAFUCW010000140.1 GCA_017459485.1 Eggerthellaceae bacterium
CGCCATCGGCGACGCCGCGCTTGCCGGCAAGGTGGCGAAGGGGTCGTCGGGCATGCCCAGGTGGCTGCCCTACGCCGCCGTCGCCGCGGTCGGCTGCGGCGTGCTGGCAGGCGTGCTGTTCTTCGCCACGGGAGGGCAGACGCAGGGCGTCGCCCCGGCCGGTGGCACGGAGGCGGCCCAGCAGGAAACGGAAGCCGCGAACACGAGCGCGTACTACCTCGCCGACTACAACGGCCACGTCGCCATCTTCCGCTCCGGCCAGGACGAGCCCTACAAGGAGACCTCGACCGAGACGGCGTCCCTGCCAGACGACGTCATCAAGAGGCTGGGCAGCCACATCCCCGCCACGAGCGCCGAAGACGCGCAGGCGCAGCTCGACCAGATCAACGCCGACGTGCAGGCGGCCGCCGAAGAGGCATCAGAGCCGGTCTATCCCGCTCCCGTGTTCACCGACGCGATTGCCAGCTCCGAACTGCCCCCCGACCAGACCACGTCCTACTACGGACCGCGCAACGTGCTTGACGACAATTTCAGAACCGCCTGGAACGAAGGCGCCGACAACGCAGGAGAAGGACAGTGGATCGAGCTGCGCGCGACCGAGCCGCAGCACGTTTCCGTCGTCTCGATTGCAGCCGGATACAACAAGTCCGACGAGGTCTACTACAACAACAGCCGTCCTTGCGACATCACGCTTACCTTCAGCGACGGATCGACCCAAAACGCACACCTGGAAGACCGCAAGGACACCTACCAAGACATCACACTCGACAGCCCTAAGGACACGACGCTGGTGCGCATCACCATAAACTCCGTCTACTTCGGAAGCCAATACGCCGACTGCTGCATCACGGAAGTAAAGGTAAGGTAGCCATGCACTCCTTCGATCGCCTTTTCAAACAAATTGCTTTTGCCGCCTGTGTTGTAGGAGCGCTCATTGCTGCCGTTGCGTGCGCGCCGACAGGCGGTGGGCAGATCTCTCCTCCTGCCAGCGTGTCGGCCAACGACACGTCTGTGGCAACGCAGGCACCCGCCCCTGCGGTTTCTTCGGACGGGCAAACCACAAGCGAGGCCACCCCTGCCGTTTCGGACCGGGCTGCCGCATCCGAAGGCACCAGCTTCGCAGAAACGACCTCTTCCCAAACTGACAGCGCTCCCTCTTCCGACGCTGCAGACACGTCCCCTGCCAGCTCTCAGGGCGCCGAACAGTCCGAAGATCCTGCCCTTGACATCCGCTCTCTTGCTGCCGGGACCGTCGTCACGCGCGACCAGGTCGAACGCTTCGGCGAAGATGCCTGCTTCACGGTCGAGCAGATCGACGATGCGCTCTTTTCCCGCATGTGGGGCCTGTCCTACAAGGAATACTGCGACGTCCCACGCGAAGACCTGCGCTACATTCGCGTGCTGCACACCGACGCGAATGGAACCATCCACGTTGGAGAAGTGGTCATGAACGTTGCGGTGGCCGACGACGTGTGCCGAATCTTCCACGAGCTCTATCGTGCGAGCTACCCCATCGAAAAGATGCACCTGGTAGACGACTACGGCGCAAGCGACGACGCGAGCATGGAAGACGACAACACTTCGGCCTTCAACTACCGCCTTATCGAAGGCACCGACCGCATCTCCAACCACTCCGATGGCCTGGCAATCGATAGCAACCCGTACTACAACCCCTATTGCATCCCTTCGCAAGACTACGTCTCCCCCGCTTCCGCCTACGCCTACGGCAACCGCGACTGGTCGTTCCCCTACAAGATCGAAGAGGGGGACCTGTGCTATCGCCTGTTTTTGGAAGCGGGCTTTTCGTGGGGAGGCTACTGGAACGAGCCCAAAGACTACCAGCATTTCGAAAAGGCGGCGACCTCAAGCTACTGACAAGCGAAACAAAGGCGCCCCTTGCCTTACAATTGGGAGTGGTGTCTTGGCCGGAGACAGAGAGGAAACCTGAGCATGTTTTGCCCAAACTGTGGAACCGAAAACGAAGATAGCGCGCGCTTTTGCCTTGATTGCGGAGCCCAGCTTTCCTCTGGCAACTCCCAAGGAGACGCGCAAGCCAAGAGTACCGCTTCCAGTACCGCTTCCCAAAGCCCTGCGGGCAACGCGGCCGGCACCGCCTCCAACGCTGCGAAAGCGTCCGATGCCGCCCCCCACACCGCACCTGTGGCACAGACTGCGTCGGGCAGCAGCAAAGACGGCTTCCTGGGCCCCTACCAGCTGCTCGGCGAGCTGGGGCGCGGCGCCATGGCCCGCGTGTGGCGGGCCTTCGACCCCAACCTGGAGCGCGAGGTGGC
>JAFUCW010000141.1 GCA_017459485.1 Eggerthellaceae bacterium
ATGGCCGCGTACCCGATGATGACGTCTGTGACGAGCTTATCGGCTTTCTTGTTTTTCAGTTTTGATTTCGTCTTGCGCGCGGTGTTGACGATGCCATATCCCTTGCAACGCAGTATTCTATGGGCAAGCGAAACAGCAAGAGCTGAAAGGGTTGGGCACGCATGAATACAAAACGAACGACGAACTACAGCACGATGACCGCAGCACGGCCTTCGAGCGACAAAGCTGCTCCTGCGGCAACAGAAAAGCTTGCACCATCGCCGGGTCCTGTCTACCTCGAGGGTAGGTTGGTCCTCTCTCTTTCGTTCAAAGGAGGGCATCCCGATCTTGCACCCATCGAAGACGATGACGTGGTTCTGGAGAACTATCGCCTGTGGGACGACCTGGTGGGGAATTGGCACGAAGAGGATTTGGCGGTGCTGCGGTTCGAGCATGCCGACGTGGTCATGCGCCTAGAGCCTGCACCACGAGCTCTGTGGGCAGGGTCGGTAAACACGCATGCCCGCGTAGTTCTGGGGCCGGATTTGGACGCAGCAGGGTTCAGGGCTAATCAAGCGTGCGACTTGCGTTGGAAGAAGGCATAGGGCCTGATGACGCCCGAATGCCATGTTCCTGGGCAAGCGCGAAGACGCTACGGCGCGCCTGTCCCGTCGGGGCGGCGAAGGCATCAAGAGCAAGAGCTAGTCGCGCATTACGCGTCCCCGATTTAACGGCAGTGGCACTCGCCTGCATAAACCAGCCGCTGGCATAAAAGTATTTAATTATCTAATCAAGATTAGCTAATCTTATAATATAGGGGAGAACAAGGAGGCAACACCCACGAAACAATTGCATTGTATTGTGATGCAGCAAGCAGGAACCTTGCGATGTGTTTGCTTCCGACAAGACGAGAAAGAAAGGAGAGGCAATGGCCGAGCTATCAGTCGCTCCTCGTTCGGCGTACGACAAGCGGATCGCCGAATTCGTGGAGCCCTATCAGCGTAGGATCGAAGCCATTCCGCCAGGCACCTGTCCTATCGCGGTGCAGGCGAACCTTTTAGAGGCGGGCGGGGCCCAAACATGTGGAAAATGTGTACCGTGTCGCGACGGCATACCTCAGCTGGCTGCAATGATGCGCCGCGTGTTGGCATGCGAAGCAGACGAGAGCACGCTTGAGGCCATGCGAACCACGGCGACGATGATTCGTGACACAAGCGACTGCGCAATCGGGTACGAAGCTGGCAGGCTCGCACTCGAAGGTATGGACGTGTTCGCCGACGAGTACAAGAGCCATGTACAGAACAAGTGTTGTGCCGAAGGTGTGGGGCAGACCGTTCCCTGCGAAACCAATTGCCCCGCGCATGTGAACGTGCCGGGCTATATTTCCCTGGTCCAGGAAGGCGACTGCGCCGGTGCGGTCGCCATGGTGCGCAAGGACAATCCGTTCCCCACTGCGTGCGCTCTTATTTGCGAGCATCCATGTGAGTCGCGCTGTCGCCGCATGCTCATCGATGCGCCGATCAACATTCGGGGTATCAAGAAGTACGCGGTTGACAACGCGCGCGCCGACACGGTTCCCGTGCCCACGCGCCTCCCCGACACAGGACGCAAGGTGGCCATCATCGGAGGTGGCCCCTCTGGAATGACCTGTGCCTATTTCCTGGCGCTTATGGGGCATTCGGTAACCGTGTACGAGATGCGCAAGCACCTGGGAGGCATGATGCGCTACGGCATCCCTGCCTACCGTTTCCCGCGCGAGCGGATTGAAGAGGACCTTCGCGCCATCACATCCGTAGGCAACATCGAAGTGAAGCTAGAGTACGAGGTCCATAGCGAAGACCTGGGTCGCTTCATGGTCGAATACGACGCTGTATTCGTGGCTATTGGGGCCCAAGGCGGCAAGAAGCTCGATCTGGAAGGCATCGACGCTGAAGGCGTCATGAGTGCTGTTGATCTTCTGGAAAAGATCGGCGACGACGAATACCCCGACTTCACGGGCAAGAAGGTCGTCGTCATCGGCGGAGGCAACGTGGCTATGGACTGCGCCCGCACCAGCGTGCGTGCCGGCGCGGAAGAAGTGACGATTGCGTACCGCAGACGTGTCGAGGATATGACAGCGTTGTCCGAAGAAATCGAAGGAGCCATGGCAGAGGGCGTGGAGATGATGACGCTGCAGGCACCTGTGCGAATCGAGTCCGACAGCGAAGGCAAAGTGGCAGCCCTTATCTGCCAACCGCAGTACATCAGTGCGGTCAAGCGCGGGCGCCCGGCTCCGGCGAATGCCAGCAAGCCAGAAGTTCGCATCGATGCCGACATAGTTCTTGTAGCGGTTGGCCAGGACATACAGTACGTTCCCTTCGAGCGCTTTGGTATGGCAACAGAACGCACCTGCTTCACTGCAGACGAAAACCTGCGCGCAAAAGGCTTTGACAAGCTGTTCGTCGGTGGGGACTGCCAGACCGGTCCCAAATCGGCGATTATGGCAATCGGGGCAGGCAAGGTGGCCGCCCGCAACATAGACGAGCACCTTGGTTTTCACCACACGCTCGACCCAGAAGTTGTGGCTCCCGATCCGCGCCCGAACATGCGTGACGCTTATGGTCGCGTGAACGTCTCCGAGCGCCCTGCGCGCGAGCGTAAGAAGGACTTCGGCTACATCGAGCTTCCTGTAAGCGAAGAAGAGGTTATGCAGGAATGCTCTCGCTGTCTGCGCTGCGATGCGTATGGCTGCGGCGTTCTAGAAGGAGGGAGGGTCCAGTATGTCTAACATGCAGACGAACACTGATGCTGCATCGACCATGGCCACAGTTGTCATCGACGGATTGGAAGTGAAAACATCCACGCGCGCCACAATCCTGGCGGCTGCGAAGATGGCCGGCATCCACATTCCGACGCTTTGCTACCTAGCAGGTACGAACGAAATTGGCATGTGCCGCGTGTGCAGCGTGGAAGTAGAGGGTCAGGACAACCTGGTTCCGGCGTGCAAGGCGAAGGTCGCAGACGGCATGGTCATCCACACCCAGTCCGAGCGTGCGGTTGCCTACCGCAAGATGATGCTCGAGCTGATCATCGCCGAGCACGGCCTCGATTCGACCAACTACTGCTTTAGTTGTCCCAAGAACGGTACGTGCGAGCTGCAAGCAGTATGCCGCGAGGTGGGCGTGGTAGAGTCGCCGTTCGCCACAGAGGAGAAGAAGCCGCGCAAGGCGATTCTCGACAGCAATCCCTTCCTCACGTTCGATCCGAACCTGTGTATCCAATGCCAGCGCTGCGTGGGTGCGTGCAACAACCGCGCATACAACCATACGCTTCAAACGGGCAAGCGCGGCACGCGCACCAAGATCTTGGCGCCGTTCGGCGAGGACTGGAAAGCGACGGAATGTGAAAGCTGCGGCAACTGCGCGGCAGCGTGTCCGACAGGCGCCATTACCGAAAAGCGCCGCAAGTATTATCGGGACTGGGAGGTGGAGCGCGTGCGCACCACCTGTCCCCACTGTGCAGTGGGATGCCAGATAGATATGATGGTCAAAGACAACCGCATTGTCGACGCAGAGCCGGCGAACGGTCCGTCGAACAAAGGCATGCTATGCGTGAAAGGGCGCTCTTCGAGCTTCGACTTCGTCATGTCGCCCGATCGCATCACCACACCGTTGGTGAAAAACAAGCAGACGGGTGAGTTCGAGCCTGCCACCTGGGAGGAAGCACTCGACCTGGTTGCCACCAGGTTTACTGAGCTAAGAGATGAGTTTGGGGGTGATGCGCTGGCAGCGTTTGCATGTTCGCGTTCGACCAACGAAGACGTCTACATGCTCCAGAAGATGGCGCGCACGGTGTTCAAGACAAACAACGTTGATAACTGCGCACGTGTTTGACACGCTCCCACGGTCGCCGGTCTGGCGATAACACTTGGCTCTGGAGCCATGACAAACACTATTACCGACATTACGCAGGATTCTGACGTTATCATGCTGGTCGGCTCGAACCCTGAAGAAGCGCATCCCGTCATTGGCATGCAGGTTCGCAAGGCGGTAGAGTCCGGTACAAAGCTGATTGTAGTCGACCCGCGCGACATTGGCCTGGCGAGGCACGCCGACATCCATTTGAAGCTGAAGCCGGGCACCAATGTTGCGTTCGCCAACGGAATGGTGCATATCCTCATCGAAGAAGGCCTGGTGGATAAGCAGTTTGTCGAAGAACGCACCGAAGGCTACGAAGAGTTGGCGCGTATGGTCGAGTCCTACACGCCCGAACGTGTTGCGCAGATTTGCGGCATCGACAAGCGCGATCTTATTGCAGCTGCCAAGCTCTACGGCACGGCAAAGGCTGCTCCGATCATGTATTGCCTGGGTGTGACCGAGCATTCCACGGGCACCGAAGGCGTCATGAGCCTGTCCAACATTGCCATGGTCAACGGCAAGATCGGCCGTCCCGGATGCGGCGTGAACCCCATTCGCGGCCAAAACAACGTGCAGGGCGCCTGCGACATGGGTGCCCAGCCCAACACGTTCACCGGTTACCAGAAAGTTGCCGATCCCGCCGTGGTCGAGAAGTTCGAAAAGGCTTGGGGTACGGAGCTTAACCACGAAGTGGGCACCATGGCTACCGAAATATTCCCGAAGGCTATCAATGGGGAAGTGAAGGGCTTGTTCTTGTTCGGGGAGGACCCCGTGCGCACCGACCCCGACACGAATCACGTTATCAAGGCCTTGACCAGCCTGGACTTTTTCGTAGTTGACGAGCTGTTCATGACCGAGACGGCAAAACTGGCCGATGTTATTCTGCCCGGCCGCAGTTTCGCGGAAAAGGAAGGAACGTTCAGCAACACCGAACGACGCGTGCAGCGCGTGCGCAAGTGCATCGATGGGCCCGACGGACCGCAGCTGGACACGTGGATTTTCACCGAGATCATGAACCGTATGGGCTACGAGCAACCGCACCTGACCGCAAGCGAAATCATGCACGAGATTTCCGAGGTCACTCCAAGCTTCGGCGGCATCAGCCACGAGCGCCTGGATAGCAAGGAAAATGGTGGGCGCGGCCTGCAGTGGCCATGCCTGGACGCAACCCATCCGGGCACACCGATCATGCACGCGGGCAAGTTCGCGCGCGGCTTGGGCGCGTACTCGACGGCCGAATACCGCGAAAGCACCGAGCAGCCAGACGCCGAGTATCCGTTGATCCTAAGCACCGGGCGCATTTTGTACCACTACAACGCATGCGCCATGACCAGTCGCACCGAGGGCTTGAACGATATTGCGAACAGCTCGTTCATCGAGATAAACACTGTAGACGCCGAAAAGCTGGGTATAGCCGACGGCGATCGTGTGAAAGTGGCATCGCGCCGCGCGGAAATCGAGTCGACCGCACGAGTGTCCGACAAGACACGGCCGGGTGCCACATGGATGCCGTTCCACTTCCAGGATGGTAATAGCAACTGGCTGACAATTGCTGCGCTTGACAGCATTGCCAAAGCGCCCGAGTACAAAGTCTGCGCCGTGAAGGTGACAAAGGCGTAGCAAGCGAGCAAGGCGGGGCTGCTCTTTCGTTGGGCACCCCGCCTTCACCATTTCAACCCGCGATAAGTCAATAAAGTGCTATTAAAGGCACAATGTGCCTTTTTACTCGTGCGAACAGGCGAGTATACTATGACAAGTTGAGCATAGGCGGGCATGGCCCCTGTCGTGTTCGCCCAAGTAAGTGCGAATAACGTACTTGTATGTAAGGGGGTAGGAATGGAAATCACACCGGAGGACATCGCCGCAACCAAGCCAGACTGTCTAGCTGGAGCGGGAATCGAGGCAAAAGGCGAAACCGTTGGCGTCACCAAATCAGGTATGGAGATGCGTGCCGTGGTACCGCTGGCCATCCTGGCAGGTATCTTCATCGGCATGGGCGCGTTGTTCATGACCTACGTGAAGACCGACCAGACACTGAGCTTCGCCGCTTCGTCGGTACTGGGCGGGTTTGTGTTTAGCTTGGGTCTGATCTGCGTGGTCGTGGCGGGTGCCGAGTTGTTCACAGGCAACTCACTTATGGTCATGGCGGCACTTTCGAAGAAGATTTCGTGGGGCAGCCTGGCCAAGAACTGGGTCGTTGTGTGGGTGTTCAACTTCATCGGCTCGCTCGTTCTGGTTGCTATAATCTTCGGCTGCGGCCTTATGGCGACCAAGGCAGGCGACAACACTATCGGCAACCAGATGGTCGCCATTGCGTCGGCAAAGATCGGCCTTTCGCCCGCTCAGATCATCTTCCGCGGCATCATGTGCAACCTGCTCGTGTGCCTGGCGGTGTGGATGGGCTTTGCGGGCCGCACGGTCATCGACAAGATCTTCACCTGCATCTTCCCAGTCATGGCGTTCGTTGCTATGGGCTTCGAACACTGCGTCGCTAACATGTTCTTCCTGCCTATGGGCGTGGTTGCTGCCAGCGCTGGTTTTGGCACGCAGCTTGATGCAGCGGTACTCGCTACCGTCAACGCTGGCGGGGCGCTGTACAACATCTGCTTCGCCACGATTGGCAACATCATCGGCGGAGCTGTGTTTGTGGGCATCATGTACTGGTGGGCGTATCACAAGAAGCAAACGGCCTAATCTCGGGGAGACGACAGTCACGCTGCAAACGGCGGAGGGACCCATCCTTGCCCCTTATGCGGAACTCTTGCGCGTAGCAAAGTACGCTCGGTTCCGCAGCGGGGCAACTATGGGCACCTCCGCCGTTTTCGCTGTTTCACCATGGGCGACCTGCGACAAGGGGCAATCGGACCTGCGGCGTCGGGCATTCTGACCTGCGGGTGCGGCAAAGTTGCACCGTTCTTTCCTCTGTGGCAGATAACGGCCTTATTCAACGAGCGAGGGGACTTTCGAGCCTCTAATCCCCCGGTTCTTGGCAGGAAAGGCCCTTATTCAACCGGATTCGCCATTTTCGTGGCCATGCCGGGGAGCGCGACCTGGGGTTTTGCAAAACGAAACCCCTGATTCACGTACACTAGGGCCTCTTTCTGGCACAAGAAAAAAATGACCTGGGGTTATGCGAGGTGGAGCTCCCCATTCCCGTACACTAAGGCCCTCTTCTGCCATGGTTGTTCCCGGCGGCGTGCGCTCGGGGCGTGCGTCCCTCGCCTGGCCGCCTCTCCCAGGTTCGCCTTCGTCCCTCCGCGCCTCCACTCGCTGCGCTCGCTGGGCGCTGCCGCCTCCGGGTCGCCCTTGCGGTACCTGCCCGCGCCTCGCTCGGCCTTCGGCCTGCGCTCGCGTTGCTCCCGGCGGCGTACGCTCGGGGCCTTGCGGCCTCTCGGCTGGCAGCCTGGTATGGGGTAGGCTGGTGTTTGGCGCTCTAGCAGTGAACTGGAGAGCGATTTGGCGTCCCGGCGGAGAACTGAGGAGAAAAGAAGAATTGCTGTTTGATGGTATAAAAGCGGTGGTAGAAAATCGCTCGTGGCATCTGAAATCGAAAGGATAGCCAAACAAGTAATAGCAAAGAGACGTTCTTGGCCAAGCTCATGGGACGAATAGTACGCAGGAGGGAATTTTTACTACCAACTTCTACTATGGGCTCAAGCGCGAGGTGATGTATAGGATTGAGTAAGTATGAGGGAAAAAGATTCATTAAGTATTGAAATTGCTATCAGAAGAATTTATAATCGCGATAAGAAAAATCTTGTGTCGTTGAAGTCATAATTCGGCGCAAGGAAGTTAGGTCGGAAGGCCACCTCAGAGAAAGGGAATGGACAAGATGTACGACGTGATCATCTTGGGCGCAGGCCCAGCCGGTTTGGCAGCAGGTCTTTATGCAGGTCGCAGCCGCATGAACGCTCTTCTTATCGAAAAGGGCCAGGATGGTGGTCAGATTGCTACCACCAACGAAATCGAAAACTATCCGGGTCAGGTTGTCGACGAGGAAGAGTCCGGTCCCTCCCTGATCGCACGCATGACCGCTCAAGTAGAGAAGTTCGGCTGCGAGCGCGTGAGCGACACCATCACCTCCGTTGAGCTGACGGGCGATGTGAAGAAAATCGTGTGCACTGGCGGCGAATACGAGGCCAAGACCGTCATCATCGCCACAGGTGCCCATTCCCGTCCCATCGGCTGCAAGAACGAAGGCCAGTTCGTGGGCAAGGGAATCTCCTTCTGCGCCACATGCGACGCTAACTTCTTCGAGGACCTGGAGGTCTTCGTAGTCGGCGGTGGCGACAGCGCTGTTGAAGAGGCCATGTACCTGACCGGTTTCGCCCGCAAGGTCACCCTGATTCATCGTCGCAATGAGCTGCGCGCTGCGAAGTCGATCCAGGAGAAGGCCTTCAAGAACGAGAAGATGAACTTCATGTGGGACAGCGTGGTCGAGGAAGTGAACGGTCCCGACGGCGTTCTGTCCGAAATGCTCGTGCGCAACGTCAAGACCGACGAGATCACCAAGATCGAAGCCGATGAAGATGACGGTATCTTCGGCCTGTTCGGCTTCATCGGTTTCCTGCCCAACACCGAACTGTTCGAGGGTCAGGTCGAGATGGAGAACAGCTACATTTTGACCGACGACAACATGTGCACCAACATCCCCGGCGTGTTCGCTGCAGGCGACCTGCGCAAGAAGAGCCTGCGCCAGGTGGTCACCGCTGCTGCCGACGGTGCTATTGCTGCCACGCAGGCGCTCAAGTACATCGAAAACGCTGAATAACAATTAGGGTATTAAAGTTTCGACTAGAGAGGAGAGAAACATGTCGATGCTTGCAGTGGATAAGAAGCCGTTCGAGACCGAAGTGCTGCAGGGCGAAGGCAAGATTTTGGTTGACTTCTTCGGCGATGGCTGTGTACCCTGCGCCGCCCTCATGCCTCATGTGCATGAGTTTGCCGACAAGTACGGCGACCAGATGAAGTTCTGCTCAATGAACACTTCCAAGGCTCGTCGCGTGGCCATCGGCCAGCAGGTGCTCGGCCTTCCCACGATTGCCGTGTACGAAAACGGCGAGAAGATCGAAGAGCTCGTGAAGGACGACGCTACTCCGGAGGCTGTCGAAGAGCTGATCAAGCGCCACATCTAATGGGGCTATTCATGCATGCAGGTTCCTGTAATCCTGTCTGCATGTCCAAAAAGGCTTGAACGCGGGGCCAGCCCGCGTGAATGCATAGGGAAAGATAAGGAAGAAAGAAACGGAAAGGAGTGAGAGATGAGCATCTTGGCCGGAAAAAAAGTCGTCGTGATCGGTGACCGCGACGGCGTGCCGGGCGAAGCAATTTCTGCGTGCGTCGAAACCGCAGGCGGCGAAGTCGTGTTCTCCTCGACTGAGTGTTTCGTTTGAACGGCAGCTGGCGCCATGGACTTGGAGAATCAGAGGAGGGTTAAGGAATTCGCCGAGGAGTTCGGCCCCGAAAACGTTGTCGTTGTCGTGGGCGCTTCCGAAGGTGAAGCCGCTGGCCTTGCAGCAGAAACTGTAGAGGCTGGAGACCCGACATTTGCAGGTCCATTGACGGGAGTCCAGTTGGGACTCGCTTGCTACCACATCTGCGAGCCTGAAATGAAGGCCGAAGTGGACGAAGGTGTCTACGACGACCAGGTGAGCATGATGGAAATGGTCCTTGACGTTGATGACATCATCGACGAGATGACCGGTATTCGCGAAGAATTCTGCAAATTCCTTCCGGAATAAATCTGAGCGAAAAAGTAGTTCTGTGTGGGGCGGTGGTTTTGCTGCCGCCCCGATATTGTGACAAAACCAATGGACCGTGGGCATCGAGCGCAGGATGCCGAAACGACAACGTTGTTCCTGCACGCCTCGAACGGGCCTTGCGGTTCGCAAGAAGAATTCGGAGGCGCACATGAAGAGCGTTGTCGTTTCGGCATCCTGCGCTCGATGCCCACGGTCCATTGGTTTTGTCCCAACATCGGGGCGGCAGCAAAACCACCGCCCCACACAGAACGA
>JAFUCW010000142.1 GCA_017459485.1 Eggerthellaceae bacterium
CATCCCTATTATGACAGGATACGAGAGTATTGTGCCAGAAGCACCACGTTGTTCCCGCAGTGGCACGGATCGCTTTGGCAGGAAACGGTCGACGCCGCGTCAGGATGCTTCGACAGCTGTCGAACGTGCGGCAAGAAAAAGCTCTAGCACACTATTGCAAAAGAGCATGCTAGAGCCGCCGTTCATATAAGAACGAATAAGCAAGCGCCCGAAAAGCGCCGACAAGAAAGCGAGGTAATCCTAGTGGCCGTCTTTGCGTACCGAAACGGCAAAGCCCAAGGCTCCGCCAATCAGACCGATAAGGATGGCAAGAAGCCAGCTGGGGGCAGAGACGCCTGGAGCGCCGGTTAATGCGGCGATGGCGACAATAATCCCCCCGCAAATCAAGAAGAACAAAACGAACATTCCAAGATACTTGCCCATTGCGTCGTTTCCCTTCCACATGCCGCCTGTATGCGGCCGCCTGCATCGCTGTTTAGCGAATAATGAAACTGTAGCACAAAAACGTCAAAACGAAGCGAACAAGGGACAAGAAAGAAGGTAGCTCACAGTCCTTCGGTCCAGAATGTGTACATTTTTTCAGATATTGACATACTATTGTCTGCAAATAGGACGGTATACGCATAAATATGTGCACATTTTCATCGGAAAACACATATCCATACGAACGGAAGGTGACATCCGCCCAGAAAAGCGGACTCAGACGGTCAGTTGAACACCCAGTGGCCGTCGGAAGAGGCGTTGTCGGCAAGCCATGCATCGTCTTCGCTCGTGTCCTCTTCCGGCTCGAAGTCTTCGGCAACTTCGACCGCTTCGTGCTGAGTCCTTCCGAACACGTCCTCGAACGCCGAGAGGTTGGGGCCGCCAGGGACGGCGAACACCACTTCGCGGAACACACCGGGATGGGCGTCGATCCATTCCTTGAACGCCGAGGCTACGAACACGGGGTCGTTGCCGAACACTCCGCAACCGAACGCGCCGAGAACCAAAGACTCGACGTGCTGATCGGCTGCAATTTGCAAGACCGTTACCACCCTGCGTCGCATGTCGTTGTCGCATTCTTGGGCGGACCTATTGGCCTCCATCGCACGTGAGCGGTTCGGCGCCGCGCACACGATCACGTCACGTTTGAACGGACCCGCTTCGGCGGTGAACAGCACATCGGTCAAGTAGAGGGCACGGTCCGAATACAAGCCTCCGCGAATGGTCTGCTTGTTGGGAGTGTAGTAGAGCTCCCGTAGGCCCGACAGAATTTCGAACAGGTTGCTTTCCGCGCACAGCGCTTCCTCTTGCGCCCACGCGCCGCGATCGTAGCCTCCGCCGGGATTCGTATATGAAGCGAAATCGAGCGCACACACACGGCCACCCTCCGATTCGGAACGCGCGACACGCAGAGCGGAAACCGTGTCGGTTCGCTCGACGCGCACGTCAGTGGTGTCGAAAGAAGGTTTCGGGTCCGCCAGTGCCCGTGCCTCGCCTTCCTTGTACAGCTTCGCAGACTCTACCACAGCCTTCGTGTCCTCGGCGAACACGCGCCTGACCAGACCGATATGCTTGGCTGCCTCTGCAATGCGCTCTTCTCTGGATGGCACAATAATGTCCTTTCCTCTCGATGCCTTGTATCAAGACAAGGGTACCAGAATCCACGACGAACGTCTGCGCTCGTAGATCGAAAGCTACCCCGACACGGACATCTCTTGGCTAGCGTTTGCCAGCTCCAGGCTATCGCTTTGCACCGACATCTGCTCTTCAAAGGTGTCTTCCTGCGCCGACGCATCGTCGATGCTCGCAGAAATCCGAGAAAGCTCCTCCCCACCTTCATTGCCAGGAGCAATCGTCTTCTTCGTCGCGTGGTCTCCCAGCATTCTGCTTACCTCGGCTGCATAGGCAGCAGCACCTGCCTCGGTCAGGTTCATGCCATTGTCCGCCAGGTAGTCGTTGTGGCCCGACGAAGCCGCAAACCAGTCCACCACCGACACGTTCCCATTGGCGGAGGCCACTTCGGCTACGATAGCGTTGTTCTCCTCGCAAAATGGGCTAGGCGTGCGCGAGTTCACCACCCAAACCCGCTTTCCGGCACCGACATCTGCAACAAGCGATGCGACTTCGTCCTTCTCCAGCCTGCTTTCGCATCCCAAGCAGAACACCACGTCGTCTCCCACCACATTCGAGTCGCGGTAGCCGGCATAGGCGGACTTGAGCGAGTCCACGTCGCGAGCGTCGGAGCAGTCGACCACGCCATTGGGGAACAGGGCTGCAAGCTGCTCAACTGCGTCGAGCGCCACCGCGTCACCAAGGTAGACCACGTCGTATTTTGAATTGGCGTCGGTAGGCTCCACGTATCCCATAGTGTCAACCACCAGGTTCGCAAACGCGTCTCGACCTTCCCAGGTCAGGTGGATGCCATCCTCGATGAACCAGTCGTCGTGACCAGCAGAAGCACCATACCAGTCGATGAGCCTCGCGTTCGCATGAGAGTCGACGCATTCTTGAATGGCCTGGTTGTTTGGATCGCACCGCTCGTCAGGAACGCGAATGTTAACGAACCACACCGTACGCTCGGTTCCGCACATGTCCATGACCTGGTTCAGCTCTTCGGGCTCTGCATAGCCGTTGGTGCTCATGCTCATAACTACGGTGTCGCCCACCACTCCTTTGTCAAGGTATCCCTGCAGGACCTCTATTCCCTGATAGTACTGGCGGTTGCCTTCGGTGTCGATCATGCCGTGAGGGAACTTCTCGTTGAGCTGCTCGTTGGCGCCCAGAGAAACCGAATCCCCTATGAACACAACGTCGTAGACTCCGTCGGTCAGCGGCTTGATAAGCGTAGCGCTCATGACACGCTGCTTGTCCGCGCTCCCTCCGCCTTCGACTACAGGCGGCACAAAGGCAATGCCGCCGATCGCAACAGCAAGGACGACACCCGATATGGCAAGGGCAGGAACATGGGCGCTCGCCCATCCAGAAAACGTCGGCCTGCCCTCCCCTGCAGGGAGCTTTCCGCGCCCACCCGCACGGTCGCTCCTGCGGAGCCGCCGGCCCGCGCCTAACCGGGTATTTGCCCCCTTCCAAAAAGATTGGGCCACCTTGCCTGCCGGCGCCATGAACGCCGCGAGGCCCCTTGTTCGAATGGGAGTTTCGATGAGGTAGTACGAAGCTGCCGACAGCCCCACAGTGAGTGCAAGCTCCACAAGGTAGATCCACCAGGGCAGCTGCGTTGCGTTGCGCGGCTGGAGCAAGCATATAATAGGGAAATGCCACAGGTACATCCCGTAGCTGATCTTGCCCACCCACACAAACGGCTTCCATGCCGCCACTTTCGCAAGCAGACTGCGCGGATGCGCCAGCACGGCAATGACGATGGCGGAAAGCACACTGCAAAGCACAAGGCCGCCGTAGTACATGAAGTCGGAAAACCCGCTTACGAACACGCACATGGCGACAATGCCCGCGAACGCAGCGACACCGACAGCGTCAAGCATCAGCACCGACCCAAAGGTTGCCCTGCTCGCCGTCTCTTCACTCAACTGCCCACTTGGCCATGCAAAAGAAAGCCAGGCACCTATGAGAAGCGAGAACGCACGCGTGTCGGTACCATAGTACACGCGGGATGGATCGCCCTGCGGATCGTAGAGCACCGCCATGGCGACGGCGCTTCCCACGGAAAGCACAAGGCAGATGCGCCGAACGTTCGTCTTGCCAATACCGGTCTTGAAAAGGACAAGCAAGATTATGGGCCACACAAGGTAGAACTGCTCCTCGATGGCAAGCGACCAGAAATGCGTAAGCGGGCTGGGGGCGCCCACTGCATCGAAGTAGCTCAGGTCGCGCAAGATATACCACCAGTTCTCGAACCAGAACAGGCCGGGGATGATGTCGGGGCGCATCTTCGTAAGCAGCAAAGGGGAGCAAACGGTGAACACCGCAGCCATGACCACGATTACGGTGACAATCGCAGGGAAAAGCCTGCGGATGCGCCGCAACCAGAACTGAGGGAGATTGATGGAGCCGCTCGATTCCCACTCAAGCGTGAGCAGCCCGGTAATCAGGTAGCCAGAGATAACGAAGAACACTGTCACACCGAGCAGACCGCCCTTCGCGAAGGGAAGCCCCATGTGGTAGAAGATCACGGAAAGGACCGCGAACGCGCGCAGCCCGTCTATGGAAGGGATGTAGCGTTTGGAAAGCGAACGCACGGGAGCAGCCGAGCGTCCTCCTTGCAAACGCATTGCGCGAGATTCCGACCTGCTCGACCGACCTGAATGCACGTAAGCGCCCTGTCCGGAGCCAGGGCGCTTCATGCGGGTATTTGCATCGATACTGGGCAACTGCACCTACGCAACAACGAAGAACTTGATCATGAACAGCACCGAAAGCACGTACGTGAGCGTGTAGCGCTTGCTGGCATTGCCCGAAAAGATGTTGATGAACGAAAATGCAATGAGTGCCAAGCCGATGGCGTGGCCAATGGAACCGGAGATGGGCATAGCGATGAGCATGAGACCCGTTGGGATGACTTGGTCAATCTGGCCGAAGTCGATGTTCTTCAAGCCCTCCATCATGATCAGACCCACGTAGATAAGCGCAGCGGAGGTTGCAGCCGATGGAATAATGGCAGCAATGGGGGCAATAAACATGCAGAGCAAAAACACGATGCCGCAGGTGAGCGCCGTCAATCCCGTGCGGCCGCCCGCGTCGACACCGGAGGCCGACTCCACGAACGTGGTGACCGTGGACGTGCCCGTGCACGCACCAACCACCGTTCCGATGGAGTCGGACATGAGCGCCTGCTTCATCTGGGGCATCTTGCCGTTTTCGTCGAGCATGCCAGCGCGCGATGCGGTACCAACAAGCGTTCCGATGGTATCGAACATGTCAATCATGCAAAACGTAGCGACAAGAAGCACGGCTGTGAACAAGCCCATCTGAAAGAAACCTTCGAAGTTGAACTTGAAAAACGTAAGGTTGACCATGTCCCCAAGCGGCGGAACCCAGGATGCAGTGGAAAGGCTTTCGAAAGGATTGACGCCCATGAAGATGAACTCACCCGCCCAGTACACGACCGACGCAATAAGCATGCCGATTATCACCGCACCTTTGACGCCGCGCCGTGCCATCAAAAAAATGAGGAACACGCCCAAGAACATGGTCGCCACGGTAAGCACCATGCTGGGGTATCCCGACCCCATGGTTGTCATAGCGCTGGTCGCCGTCAGAGAGCCGAAGAAGTCGCGCATGACGTAGAAAGGGCCGCCCGTTTCGCTGTAGATACCCGCATTCGACCCAAGGCCGATATTGAGCAGCATGATGCCGATAGCGGGTGCAATGCCCATACGCACGCCATAGGGTATGGCGTCGACTATGGCTTCGCGTACGTTGAGCAACGTGAGTATCACAAAAACGATGCCTTCGAACAGCACTATCACCAGTGCAGCTTGGTACGAAGCAATGTAGCTCATGCCCGTAAGCGTGACGATCTGGGTGACGACAAGAGCAAGGAAGCTGTTCAACCCCATGCCCGGGGCCAAGCAAAACGGCTTGTTCGCAAGGAAGGCCATGCAGATCATAGCAATGCCGGAAGCCAGGCACGTAGCCATGAAAACAGCGTTCCAGAGGTCGTCACCTCCCTCGCGCCAATTGGTAAGCAGGTTCGGATTCAGCGCGATGATATAGGCCATCGTCATGAACGTGGTCAAACCAGCGACTATTTCGGTACGTATAGACGAACCGTTCTCGGAGATCTTGAAGAGCTTGTCCATGAGGAAGGGTCCTTTCTCTCGGACGAGGATGCGACTGAACCATTGTAACCCAGTCGTTATCTTCCTACTACAAGATTATGTACCTTTCCTAACGACTGCCACCATGCGTGGTACCCAGTGAAGCATTGTGTGCAAATAATGCACATTGCTCCACCGTCATAAGTTGCATTCACATACATATGGATAGGTGAATGTGTACATTCTTTCACTAATTATCATGGTTTTGAATACAATTCAGATTCATCTTTAGAAATTATGTACAGATTTAGTTCACCACTAACAGAAAAAGGAGGCCCCGGTTTGCGGGGCCTCCTTTGTGCGGCGTTTGCATAAGACAAAACGCTACCCTTCTGCAGAAGCGTCGGGGGAAGCATACATGCCCACCAACTTCTCCAAATGCTCGTAGCGATCCTTTGCCGCCTGCTCGTTGCGCTTGAAGAGGGCCTTCGAGCGGGCCGGGAATTCGCGCGCCAAACGGCTGTAGCGAGCTTCGTTGGCAAGGAACTCCTGGTAGCCACCTGCAGGCGCCTTGGAGTCCAGAACGAACTTGTTGCCGTCTTCTGCTTCGGGGTTGAAGCGGAAGAGGTTCCAATAGCCGCAATCCACGGCCTTTTTCATCTCGTCTTGGCAGTTGATCATGCCGCCCTTGATGGAGTGCATCTCGCAAGGGCAGTAGCCAATGATCAGCGAAGGTCCATGGTAGGCTTCCGCCTCGACGATGGCCTTGATAGTCTGCGCGGGCTTGGACCCCATGGCCACCTGTGCCACGTAAACATACCCATAGGCCATGGCAATCTCTGCCAGGCTCTTCTTCTTGACTTCCTTGCCTGCTGCTGCGAACTGCGCAACCTGACCGATGTTGGATGCCTTGGATGCCTGGCCGCCGGTGTTGGAGTAGACTTCGGTGTCGAACACGAACACGTTGACGTCTTCCCCGCTGGCAAGCACATGGTCCAATCCGCCGTAGCCGATGTCGTAAGCCCAACCGTCGCCGCCGAAAATCCAGACTGACTTCTTGGAAAGGAAGGAGCTTTCGGCAAGAATCTCCTTGGCAAGAGGGCTTGTGGACTTCTTCAGCGCATCGACGTACTTCTCGGTCGCCTTCGCAGAAGCTTCGCCATCGTCCATCGTGCGTATCCAGGCCTTGGCAGCACGCTTAAGCGCATCGGAGCAGCGGCCCGCTAGCAGCTCTTCGGTCTTTGCAAGCAAGTTTGCGCGCACGGCTTTCTGGCCAAGAAGCATGCCCAAACCATGCTCTGCGTTGTCTTCGAACAAGGAGTTAGACCAAGCAGGTCCGCGCCCTTCGGCGTTGACCGTGTAGGGCGAGGTTGCCGCGGGGTTACCCCAGATCGACGAGCAGCCCGTAGCATTTGCGATGTACATGCGATCGCCGAACAGCTGCGTGACCAAGCGTGCGTAAGCGGTCTCGGCGCAACCAGCGCACGCACCGGAGAACTCGAGCAAAGGCTGGGCGAACTGGCTGTCCTTCACCGTGGTGCCTTCGAGCTTCGGCTTGCGAGAAACCTTTTCCACGCAGTAGTCGAACGCCTTCTGCTGCGGCAACTCGCCTTCGGTGGGAGCCATGGTTATGGCCTTGGTCGGACATTGGCCTATGCACACGCCGCAGCCCATGCAATCGAGTGGCGAAATGGCGAGCGTGTACTTCAGGTTCGCCATGGCCTTGCCCTTGCCGTCTGCGTACTTAAGCTCGTCGGGAGCCGCCTTCACTTCGGCGTTGGTCAGGCCGAACGGGCGAATGGTGGCATGTGGGCACACATAGGCACAGTTGTTGCATTGGATGCATTTCTGCGCATCCCACGTGGGAACGGAAACGGCCACGCCGCGCTTTTCGTAAGCAGCGGCGCCCAGCTCGAATTGGCCGTCCACGTGGGGCACGAACACAGACACGGGTAGGCTGTCGCCGTCCATCATGGAGACGGGTTCCATGATTTCGGAGACCTGTTTGACCACTTCCTTGCGGCCGGTGAGCTTGTGAGCGGCCTTGCGCTCTTTCGCGTCTTTCCAGCTGGCGGGAACTTCGACCTTCACGTAAGCAGTTGCGCCCGCGTCGCTGGCCTTGTGGTTCATGTCGACGACGTCTTGGCCCTTCTTCAGGTATGACTTGGTGGCGGCGTCCTTCATGTACTGGATGGCCTTCTTCTGCGGCATGATGTTGGCCAGGCTGAAGAACGCTGACTGAAGAATGGTGTTAGTGCGCTTGCCCATGCCGATTTCCGCCGCAAGGTCGATGGCATTGATCAGGTATACGTTGATCTTGTTCTTGGCGATGTATTGCTTGGCTTCTGCGGGAAGGTGATTGTCAAGGTCTTCGGGCGACCACTGGCAATTGATCAAAAACGTGCCGCCGGGCTTCACGTCGCGCACCATCTTGAACCCCTTGATGATGTAGCTGGGGTTGTGGCACGCCACGAAGTCAGCCTTGTTCACGCAGTACGTGGAGCGGATAGGGCTGTCGCCGAAACGCAGGTGGCTGATGGTTACTCCGCCGGTCTTCTTGGAGTCGTACTGGAAGTAGGCTTGCACGAACTTGTTGGTGTGGTCGCCGATAATCTTGATAGAGTTCTTGTTCGCACCCACCGTGCCGTCGCCGCCCAGACCCCAGAACTTGCATTCGATCGTGGAAGGATCGGCAGTGTTGGGGCTGTTCGGATCTTCGGGCAGCGAAAGGTTGGTCACGTCGTCGACGATGCCCACGGTGAACTCGCGAGCAGGCTTTGCTTTCTTGAGCTCCTTGAAGATGGCGAATGCACTGGAAGGCG
>JAFUCW010000143.1 GCA_017459485.1 Eggerthellaceae bacterium
CGTCGGATTTGACGGACCGCGCTTCGATCGAGGCCGCCATTGCGACCGTTTCCACCAAGGTGGGCCGTCGTCTGCGCAAAAACGAAAGGACCTGTTCGGGCGTCGTGCTCAAGATGCGCTACGCCGACCGTTCCGTCCGCTCCACCACGGCAAAGCTTTCCGTTCCCACCGACAACGAATACGACTTCTTGCCCCTTCTGGATGCGCTGATCGACGAATTGTGGGAGCCGGGAGTCTCCGTGCGGCTTGACGGCGTTGCCGCCATACACCTTGATGGCGACGCGAGCGACCAGCTAAGCCTGTTTCCAGCAGATCATGGGGATGGAAGCGTCATAGACCCGGCGTGGAGTGAAGGGCTCATTCATGCATCCGACGCCATACGCGATCGGTTCGGCGAGGATGCCATCCGTTTCGGGCACGAGATTCGCACCCGGTACAACACCACAGGCTCGTCTTCGAAGAACCCGGCAGATTATCGCCGCTGATAGCGTGGCGCGATGCGTCGTTCGTGAGAAGGGGTGCGGGCGCGCGCCTGGCTCAGTTGAACTTGAACAGCTTCTGGGCGATGCGGTAGCATCCAAGCCCGAACGATCGTCCAGCCGGCGAGGGCAGGTTGGTCCCCAGGTTGAGGATGCTTGCGCGCACGTGGGCGTACATGGCGGGCCTGGTTGTGCGCAAGTAGTCCCATATCTCTGCGCGTTTCGCTTCGTTTTCAGGCGTTTCCTCCATTCTGAGGAACACGCTGCAGATGCACATCATCATGGAGAGGTAATTGAACATGTAGTTGGCCAGCTTGCCTTGTTCGACTTGCGTCAGGTCGACCAGGTCGATCATCGTTTTCGTTATGCGTATCTGCTGGTCGATGCGGGTGTGCATGACGCGTTCGTTGACGCTTTGGTCTTCCCTGCCGATGAAGTAATGGTACATGTCGACGTCGAAGTAGCGCAGGGACTTCACCTGCGGAAGCGGCGCGTAGACGAAGACGTTGTCCACGTAGAAGCAATGCTCGGGCAGCCGAAGGCCCATGTCGGCAAGAAGGCAGGTGCGGTATAGTGCGCTGTGCATCAGCAGGTACTGGCTTGGCATGAAGCGGCCGATTTCGTCCCAGGTGAACTCGCGATCGGTTGGAAAGACGTTGCGATACGACATGGTCTTGCGCTTGTGCTCATGCGTTTTGTCGTAGACGTAGTTCGCGACGACAAGGTCGGTGGGGTTTTCGGCGTCCAGCTGTGTTCGCAGGTACGCCATGACATGCGCCATGGCGGCCCCGTCAAGCCAGTCGTCGGAGTCCACCACTTTGAAGTAAAGGCCGCTCGCCAGCTCGAGGCCGTGGTTGACGGTGCCCCCGTGTCCCCTGTTTTCCTGGTCGACGGCGCGCACGATGTCGGGGTGGCGCTCCTGCCAATCGTGGGCGATCTGCGAGGTGTTGTCCTTGGTGGAGCCGTCGTTGACCACAATGACCTCCACGTCGTCGCCGCATGCGACAAGCGTTTCGATGCAGTGGTCCATGTAGTCGGCAGAGTTGTAGCATGGCACGACGAAAGAGATCGTCTTCATTGGCTGCGTTCCTTTCGTTTCTACGTTATTCTTGACGGATTCGCGTTGCTTTGGTTACCTTATTCTAGCCGTATTCTCGAAGAGATTGGATGTGCTATGAGTTCGTTCATCGATTCAATGTTCACGCGTGCAAAAAGCGACAGGAAAAAGATCGTCCTTCCCGAAGGAGACGACGAGCGCACCCTTGCGGCAGCAGAATCGTTGCTGCGCGAGGGGGTTGCCGACTTGGTCATTCTGGGAAACGGCGACGCCATTGCCTCGTCTGGCTACGCGCTCGAAGGCGCCCAGATCGTCGACATGGGGTCTTCTGGCGACAAGCAGCGCTACGCGGATGCCTTCTACGAATTGCGCAAGGCCAAGGGGATGACGCCCGAAGGTGCGCTCGAGAAGATGGACGAAGTGCTCTACTTCGGAGCGATGATGGTCAAACTTGGCGAGGCCGACGGCATGGTCGCCGGCGCCTGCCATTCCACGTCCGATACGCTGCGCGCCGCCCTGCAGATACTCAAGACCGCTCCTGGGGTCAAGTCGGTTAGCTCGTTTTTCGTCATGGTCGTTCCCGATTGCGAATACGGAGAGAACGGAACGTTCATTTTCAGCGACTGCGGACTGAACATCCAGCCCGACGCCGACATGTTGGCGGAGCTTGCCGTGAACTCCGCGAAGAGCTGGCAGATCCTTGTTGGCTCGGAGCCGCGCGTGGCCATGCTCTCCCATTCGACGTTCGGTTCCGCTGCTGCCAACGACGACAGGGACAAAGTGGCGAGCGCCGTCCAGATGGCACGCCAGGCGGCCCCCGAATTGAAGGTCGACGGCGAAA
>JAFUCW010000144.1 GCA_017459485.1 Eggerthellaceae bacterium
CGGATGTGATGGCGCTCACAGCTTCTGCGCTGGGGTGGGTGGGGTGTGGATTGGCACCTGCGTGCGTTTGCCAAGTGTTTGCCCCTGCGTCCGTTGCATCTGCGCCCGTTCGCAATCCGGACATGTCGGGGTATAATATCCCGAAATCGAAACGACCATGCTCAATCGGACTTTAGGATGTGCTCGTAGTATGGCGAACTCTACAAATCCAGGCAAACATGCTAAACATGCGGCGCCTGCTTCAGGTGGCGCTGCGTCGCGTTCTTCGTGGGACGACGAAGGGGGCAACCGGGCTTCGTCGCGGCAGGCGAGCGACCTGCGGCAGGCGGGCGACGCGCAGCAGGCGGCCGAACAGCAACCGAGCTTTGCGTCAAGTGCACAGCAGCGTGCGGGAACGCGCCAAAACGCCTATCAAGAAGGATCCTCCCGTCAACCTTCTGGCATGGGCGACCTGAACAGCAGCTGGTTCGACGACGACCAAGCTCCCTCGCGCTCTTCGTATTCGTCTGCAGGGGCCCAGGCGTCCCAGCGTGCCGCTGCGGCTTCCACTGCACAGGGACGGCGCGGGCAGTACGTTGCAGCCCAAGACGACGCATCGAACTACCATGCGGACCGCTACGTGCGCCGCAAGAGGGGCTCTTCGACGCCGAAGCGCGTGGCGAAGATCGTCGGCGCGGTGCTTGCTGTCTATTTGATCGCGTTGGGCGTGACAGGTGCGCTCATGTACTTTAGCGTCGACGGCATCAAAGGGGACGTTGCGCGCTTGAAATCACAGATGCTCAAGGGCGACTACGCTGCCGCGCAGGAGTCGTCCCAGACGGTCGCTTCGAAACTGGCCTCCTTAGACGGCTATGCGTCCAACCCCGTCATGGGAGTGGCAACGGTGGTTCCGTTCGTAGGATCGGACGTCAAGGCGGTGCGCGGAATGGCGCATGCGGGCAATCTGCTGTGCTCCGACGTGTTGGTTCCCCTGACCGAATCGCTCGTGGCGTCGGGGGCGGGTCCTCTCATTGGGGATCAGAACAACTTGAACGCAGACGCGCTCGAAGTGTGCTTTCGCACCTTTGCCGGTGCGCAGGGCGCGGCAAACGAAAGCCGCAGCGCGGTCGAGCGGCTGGATTCGTGCGCTATAGGGCAGGTGGATTCGGCGCGCCGTTCCGTGCGCACGGCCACCCGCCTGTTCGACACGCTCTCCGAAGCGTCTGAGCAGTTGGCGGCGCGCGTTCATTGGCTGTTGGGAGCAGACGGAGGCCAACGCACCTATCTGATAGCCGCCCAGAACAACGTGGAGCTGCGTGCAAACGGCGGCTATACGGGTTCGTTTGGCCCTATGTTCGTCACCGACGGCATCCTTGACGTGGGCGACTTCGTGTCGGGTTTTGGCTTGGGGCGTTTCGACACGCCTAATTTCAGGCCCATCGGTGACGGATCTGCACCTGCTCCTGACATTTCTGGCGAAGAGCTCCGTGTATTCGGCACTCGTGTTACTTGGGTGCCGTGTGAATATGGGTTCAACCCGGACTTCACGGTGGCCGCACCCCGGTGGAAGTACGTCTGGTCAGTTGCCGGCTATGGGGACATTGACGGCGTGGTGGCGCTCGACCCAGTGTTCTTGCAGAAGTTGCTGGGGCTTGTCGGCGGCGTCACGACGGGAAACGGCACGGTGGTCGATGGAGAAAACGCCGCTCATTTGCTCATGTACGACACTTACCGCAACTACGGGTCCGCAGACCAGGATGCCTTTTTCGCCGAAGTGGCGAAGCTTGCTTTCCATGAGGTGGTTGGTAGCTTGCGCGACGTGGATATGGTCGAGCTGCTGCGCGCGTTTGCAAGCTCTGCCAACGACGGGCGATTGATCTTCTGGTTCGACGACATAGACTCCGAATCTGCTTTCGGGCGTTTCGGGTGGACGGGGGCCCTTTCACACGACGCGACGGCGCCGGTGCTGGGCGTGTACTACAACGACGACGTGTGGGGCAAGATGTCGTGGTACCTAAGTACGCGCACGCGGATAGGACAGGAGACCGTCAACCCCGACGGCAGCAGGACGTACCAGGTGACGAGCACCATGAAAAACAACATCGACGAGCAGGAGGGCGCTTCGCTGCCCAGCTATGTGAAAGGCCATAACCCTTGGTGCGGCTCCGACGACGGCATTGTGGCATGGGTCCACTTGTTCGCGCCCGAAGGGGGAAAGATTACGAACGTGACCTGGGAAGGCGACTTCCTTGGTCCCGATACGGTGAG
>JAFUCW010000145.1 GCA_017459485.1 Eggerthellaceae bacterium
AGGGAAATCGACACGAACGCAATGAGCACGAGACTGATGGCATCGATGATGCTTGTCACCGAATTCATGAGCAACCCGGCAAAGTCGCTGTACTGGATGACAGACTCTTCGTCGCCTGCGGCCCTCTTCTGGGCGTTGTAGGCGTCGATGATGTCAAGCGTGCGTTCCTTGGATTCGAAGTTGATGGGATAGATGCTCACCGTGTCGGGAGAGTCCAAGGTTGCGTAACCAAGCTTTTTCATGTTCCCGTCGAATGACAATTCGTCGCTGTTCATCAGATTGCTGAGCAATCCCGCAAGGTCATCTTGGCTCATGTTGAACTGTATCGCCTTAGCAAACGCGTCTTGGTCGAAGGAGAAGCCATTCTCCATCGCCTCCTGCAACCCGGACATCTGCTCTTGGAGCTGACCAGATATGGCGTTGGACAACGTCGTTCCGATCGACTGCGTCGCAAGCGTCATCTGGTCCTGGACTGCATAGGCAATCTGAATCGCCATTGCCTGCGCCGCCTGTTGCCCAAGCTGCTGCATGGCGGCTGCCAAGTAGGGAGCAAAGCTGTTCTGCATGTAGTCCTGCATCGCGCCGTTGAACTGCGTTTGCGCTTGAGTGCCCACTTGCTCGAGCACGGGAGCGATAATCTTCTGCGCGCTTTCTGTCTGCAGGTATTCTTGGAACAACTCGCTGTAGTTAGGCTGGGTTGTCCCCCCCACCGTAATCTTGTTGTTCTTCATAGCCCACGCCATGAAGTCGGCGGAAAGCGCATTGGTTGCAGTATCGATCGCCTTTTGCTGCTCTTCTGTCAATGTGTTGTCTGCAAGCCCGGAATTCGCCGCGTCGAACTGCGGGGCGTTGGCCATGATGGAGCGGAACGCGTCTTCGCTAAACGCCGACTGGATGGTGGATTGGTCAATCTGGAACGCGTTGGGGTCCATCTGCATAAGCGAGGGATCGATCTGCAAGGCGCTTTCGTCAAACGTGAACTTAGAAGGGTCGAATATGCTCGTGTCGAATTTGAACGCGTCGTTGAGCGCCTGCTCGTCGACCGTGAACAGCGACTGGAAATCGAACTCTTTGCCTTCTGCGCCACGCAGCGACTCGAACGTTTCGCCTGTGAACACGTCGGTGTCCTGGTTGGCCCGCTGCTGCTTCACGATGTCCGATTCCGCCGCCATCTGCATCAGGTGTTCAGTGAGCTCGGGCGTGTAGGCGACGCCTTGTTGCATGGCAATGGAATTCACGTCGGGGGACGGCTGGACCACGCCGACCACCTTGAGCTTGATGCCGTCGGCAACTTTCTGCTTCATCTTCTCTTCGTCGCCTGAAATGTCGGTCCAGATTCCCTGTTCGGAGTTGTGCTCGAAAAGAGCAGCGTGGGGCACAACGGAAAACTCCATCTCGAGTGCCTTGTCCACCGTGAAATCCTGTGCGGTTTCGGGCGCTTCCACCTCTTTGCCATCAAGGACGTCCTTGGTCATCTGGTCCATGACATCGGGGTCGTAATAGCCTAGGCTGTAGAGCGTGAAGTCGGTCAAGCGGCCAGTTGAGGAAAGGACGATCAGGCATTCGTCGTACGATTCCGGCCACCGCCCCGCAACCACGTCCATGTAGTCTTCCAGCAGCTTGCGGTTGTTCATCATTTCGTTGAACATTTCGGCGCCCGAACCCGTAATGCCAAACGTCGAAACATCGACCCCGCCGGTCAAGGTATTGCCCATCGAAGAAGGATTCAGCCGTTTGACGCCGTTGGACGTGTCGGTCATATAGATTTGGGGGACAATGCTGTAACCGTACTGAATGGTATGAACGTATTTGCCTATGTTAGAGTCCCCGCTGTCCAAGAACGCCTTGAAGTCTTTAAGGTTGTTATTTTTCACCTGAGCGAACATGTCGGTCATAACGGGAATCTCGACAATGCTCCCATTGGGATGGTCGGCGGCCGTTTTCGCCTGCTCCAGCCCTTGCATGCTCTGCATGGCCTTTTCGAAGTTGCTTTGCTTCTCTTCCCCATCGTCTTCTTCCACTCCCATGCTTGATCCGAGCAGGTTGGTGAAGTCGAAACTGGACTTGGTAATGGTAAGCGGATAGCTGGTAAGCGCCTGCTCTTCGGTGTCGGCAATGTAGTTGTTCACGCCGTTGGAAAGCGAAAGGATGGCAGCGATGCCGATGATGCCGATTGACCCAGCGAACGCCGTCATGAACGTGCGACCCTTTTTCGTCATGAGGTTGTTGAACGAAAGCCCCAACGCCGTAAGAAAGCTCATCTTGGCACGCCGCGTTTTGGCAGGCTGCGCGTCCGGAGCGTCTGTCTGAACACCCTCCCTGTTAGCCTGCGAAGCAGGCTCGTTAAATGCATGAAGCAGCGGAGCGCACGATGAAGAATCTGAATCAGCGAGGCGAGATTCAGATTCTTCGAGCAGCGGAGCGGCAGACGCGGAACCGTCCCCCAGCGTGCCCTCCGGAGCGCCCCCCGCAGCGTCGGCTGGTCCGCCGTTCGCCAGAACGGCGGGCTCGAACGGATCGCTGTCGGACACAATCTTGCCGTCGGCAAGCCGCACGTTGCGCGTTGCGTATTCCTCGGCAAGCTCGGGGTTGTGCGTCTCCATCACCACTAGGCGGTCTTCGGCGATCTCCGTGAGCAGGTTCATGACCGCGATGCCCGTTTCAGAGTCAAGCGCACCGGTCGGGTCGTCCGCCAACACGATATCGGGGTTGTTCACCAAAGCACGCGCGATGGCCACGCGCTGCATCTGCCCACCCG
>JAFUCW010000146.1 GCA_017459485.1 Eggerthellaceae bacterium
AATCCAGCTCTACCCACTCTTCCCAGCTAATGTCTGCCCTGCCGCTTATCTGCCAATAGCACGTTAGCCCTGGTTGCACGAGTTCGCGCTGGGCCTCATAGGGCGTGAACTCCTGCGTTTTCTGGATGGCGCGCGGCCCTACAATAGACATGTCCCCTTTTATGATGTTGACAAGCTGCGGCAGCTCGTCAATTGAATACTTGCGGATAAAACGACCCACGCGTGTAATGCGCGGGTCGTTTTTAATCTTGAACGCCGGTCCGGTTTGCTCGTTTTCGTCGAGCAAGTCCGTCAGCTGCTCTTCGGAATTACGATACATGCTGCGAAACTAGTACATGGAAAACGGCGTGCCGCCCTTGCCCTCGCGCGGCGCTGCGTAGATCCCGGGCCTGCCGTCTTCAATAACAATGGCAACGGCGGTCGCCAGGAATACAGGTGAAAGAGCAGCAAGAGCAACACCGGAAAGTGCGACATCGAGTGCGCGCTTAGCCACCTTGTAGAAGGGGCTCTTCTGCGCATAGACCGCTTGCATGTTGCTCCGATCGACACATGCGCGCTTTTTTTCGAGCAGAGAGGTCATCGTCCTCCATCTGACATACCAAAAGAGCACACGATGTCCGTGTGCACGCTCAGACACTATACCATATCTACGCGCCTACTCGTCACATGCCCTGTCGTTAAGCAATACTTGCCAACCACCGCAAACTCATTGCTAATCCTTCGAACCAAACGACAAACTAGCATTCAAGGCGATACCTGTCGGCACACTGAACAACACGATAACACCCAGCATGTTCCACAAGAGGCTCAAAAAGTGCATTCCGATGGGGCGGCCCTCTGCTTACTAAACGCACGGTATAATGGTTTCTTCCAGATGGCGGAACCGTCCAGTTCCGCCCATTTATGCTAACTAACCGAAAGGACCCCCGTGAAACGCGTTATCACCTACGGCACGTTCGACCTGCTCCATTACGGGCACATCAATCTGCTGCGTCGCGCCAAAGAGCAGGGCGACTACCTGATCGTGGCGCTTTCTACCGACGAATTCAACTGGGAACAAAAGCAAAAGAAATGCTACTTTTCCTACGATCAGCGTGCGGCGCTGCTTGAAGCCGTCCGCTACGTCGACCTGGTCATTCCGGAGCAGTCCTGGGACCAGAAGCGCACCGACGTGCACGAATACCACATAGACACCTTCTGCATCGGCGACGACTGGGAAGGAGAATTCGACTTCTTGCGCGAAGAAGGCGTGGAGGTGGTCTACCTGCCGCGCACGCCCGAAGTATCCACCACGCAGATTAAGGCCGACCTGAACGGCAACCTGTAGCCTACAGTAATAGCCTACAAGCCGAACCGCTCTGCCAGATAGCTCTCCAACATCGGCAGCGCGAACCCAAACGTCCCGTCGGGGAGCTCCGCAATCATACCTCGTCCGAGCAGGCGCGCCTTGTACGTCGAAGCGTAGTTCGTGCGCTTGCCCATGGCCTGCGCAACCTTGGCAAGCGTGCAATCGCGCCCTACCTGTATCATAGCCTTGGCAAACGCGCGGTCGCCATCCGACATGTCCCGGTATGTGCTGTCCAGCACGCCTACCCTAAAGTCTGACGCCGCCTGAAAGATACCCTGCTCTACATGCTCATCGGAGATTTCCGAGCTGTCACGGCTGCTCTCCCAGGCGCAGTAGCCCACAAGCTGCATCATGTACGGGTAGCCCCCTATTGCCTCCACAGCCTTGCCCAACGCCGCTTCGCCTATGCTCTTTCCCGCGTCTTCCACGCTGGCACGGAACGCACGCGCAACTTCGGCATCGGAAACGGCACCCAGAAACCTCTGCCGGGCACGACGAAGAAACGACACGCTTTCGTTGTCGACCAGGTCCATCGTATGCTTAGGAAGGCCGGCCATGATCAGGGACACGCGCCGCCCCTCTCCTATGAAAAGCTGATACGTGGCTGCCAGTTTGACCATCTCCTCCACGGAGGCGGTAACCTCGTCGACCAAAATAGCCAACCCTAGATCCCGTTCGGCCAGGTCGTCAAGAACTGCGTTCATGCGGGAGCGCCAGTTTTCCTGCTCGGACGCCTCGAGGGTCCATTCGATACCAAGAAACTGCGCGACCTCTATTCCAGAAAGACGCTTTCGAGGTTTGGGGTCTAGGAACTCCGCAGACGCTTCGAGCGTCCGCTCAAGAATGTCGGCGAGCATTCCTTCCGCTGCAACAACTTTTACCGCAATCCATCCGTGCTGCAGTGCTTCCTGCGCAATGCAGGACAAAAGCGCCGTCTTGCCGCAACCACGAGCACCCACCAAGATAGTGGCTAGATTTGGATTACCAATGCCCTGGTCAAACGCATCTGCAAACTGCGAAAGCAATTCGCTTCGCCCGGCCAAATGCGGCGGGACGATTCCGAAGGTCGGCGTAAACGGGTTGCGGTATTCCATGGTTGGCCCCTCATGTCTTTTGCACGTTTAGGCGATTTTTGCAAGTTTAGGCGATTTTTGCAAGTTTAGGCAAAAGCTTTATGCCACTTTTTCAGTGAGAAAGTGGTTTGCTATGCCATTTTTTCAGTTAAAAAGTGGCTTGTGGTGCCACTTTTTCAACGATTCACTTACCGTACAGGGTCGAAATAATTGGGGCAGCTTTCAGCGAACAGCGCATAATCCGTAGGGTTGGCCACGAAAAACACGTCGGTGGGCTTTTCGTTTTCCATAAGACCTTCGAAGCGCGTGCTTGCATCGACGTAACCCGGATGCAGGCGCTTCGTCATGAACAGCGACTTGTAGTTGCGCGCCAGGTAAGGCGCAATGCCCGCCCCGTAGGAGTTCATGAGCATGACCGCGTTGTCGCTGCCGGGCCCGTACATCCGGG
>JAFUCW010000147.1 GCA_017459485.1 Eggerthellaceae bacterium
CCTAGGCAACCTTGGCAAACAACATGTCCTTAAAAGTGCAAGGGCGTTCAGGGCAATCTCTTTTGTCGATGCAACATGGGCAGACCAGACGGTCTTCTTCCCCTTGCGTGAAGCGCGCGATAAAAATGCGGTCGAAGAATTCAACAAACTGCTAGAAGCGGAGGATAAAGACGGCATCCTCCTGCGCGACTTAGTTGATGGAAAGGTGCCACTTGACGATGAACGCTTACAGTGAACACTATCTTGATGGCGCAATGGATAATCTGGGGGAAGCGTTCGACTACGCCGCCGACTGCTGCGACATAGACCTAGATTTATTCTTGAGCATGTTTATCGTATCTGGTTTTGCGGCGCGCTTCGAGGCGGGCGAGCCCAAAGTGGTAGCTGGCATATCTGGTACCGAACTTGCCATCGAGGTGCTCTATGAAAGCGGCATGCACCTGGACTTCCCGCCCGCCAAGACGGAGTACAGCTTTTCGCCTGAATACTGGTGTGGATGGATTCTTGCCTATTGTCAATGGAAGACAGCGCGTCCCTTCGCCAATATCCGCAGGTATATGAACATGCACGACCTGCTGGCACTCTACGGCCCCCTCCATGAAGCAGGGGAAGACCGCTTTATGGACGCCTTCTACGACCGCGTGCGCACGGCGGACTTCCCCACACGCTTGCAGGAACAGCGGAAAATCAGCGGACTTACCCAGCGCGAGCTCGCAGATGCGGCAGGCGTGAACCTGCGCACGCTCCAGCAGTATGAAAATCGCTCGAAGGACATCAACAAGGCAGCAGGAGCGAGCCTGCACAACCTGGCGCGCGTACTGGGCGTCCGCATGGAAGATTTATTGGAATACTGAACGATTACCAAACCAAGGATGCAGTGCACAAAACCGCGCAATCAATTGGGCGCGTAAAAGTCTATGCCAATCACTTTCTCTTCCTGTATGAAGAGACAAGGACCAGATCCGGATATCCTAAACAACATGCACGTGCGGCTCGTCATAGAGCAGCAGCATGGCATCATGGGTAAGCAGGAGCATGTTTTCCGCCTTTGCCTGAGCAATAAGGACGCGATCGAAAGGGTCCTTGTGGTTTGCAGCGCGAGACAAATCAAGCGAATCAAGCGCCGATAAATGTTGTTCCGCAAAGGGCAAAATGCTATAGCCCGCAACTGTGCAACGCTCAAGAAAAGTGCTGCCATCCACCGACAAACTCGCCTGGTTGACAGCGTGCTTGATAGATACCTCCCACCCGGAAACCACACTTACATAGAGGCGGTTCTGCGGGTCGAGCAACAAAGAGCTAGCTCCTTGAGGAAGGCGCGACGACCCGTCCAATGCCCACAATGCGATATGCGTGTCCAGCAGCAGCTCCATGGCCTACGCCCCAAATAATTCGGCAACCTGCGCGTCCATGGCGTCGAACAGATCGTCGTCTAACATTGCGGGAGCATCCCTGAAAGCACCGATGCGCTTCGATGCATCAACCGCTGGTTCAATCGGCACAATGCGTGCAACAGGGGTCTCCCGGCGCTTTATCACGTGCTCTTTCGACTTGCCGCTCAGCAGGTCGTCGATAACACTGGAAAGGTTGTTACGTGTGTCATAGAGAGTAGCTTCGGACATAGCTTGTTCCTTCCTGTACAACTTGTACATATAATATCACTACTTGTACAAGTTGCCTAGTTTGTACCGCGAGCTAGAATACGCGGCCCTTCCACGGATTAAATGTGCCAGAGTTATTTCTTGACTATAGATAAATAAGTTATTAATATATCTATATATAATATACTTATTTATGAGGAGTACGCATGCCACTACCTTCAGCAACACCTGTTCCACAGATTCGTCCAATTAGCGACCTGCGTACGGACCTTAACTCTGTGTGCGACCAGGCACAGGAAAGCCAGCAGCCAATCTACATGACGAAGAACGGCAAATCGAAGCTTGTCGTCTTCGACAGCGATGCCTACGAGAACCAGCAAATGCACGAGCGCTACGTGGCCAAGCTGCGTGAGGCCGAAATAGAAGCGCGCTACCGCACGGAGACCTTCTCGCAGGATGCGGTGGACGAAACCATGGAACGCATCTTCGCGCACTGGGGCGTATAGACCATGCTGGAAGTTGCCTACCGCCCACGGGCGCTGTTCGACCTTGAATCGATTGTTGTCTACATTGGGGATGTTCTTCACTCACCTTCTTCGGCGCGAAAGACGTACAACTCCATCGTTGAAACCATCGCGAAGCTAAGCGAAACGCCTGGATTAGGGAAAACGTTCGCAGACAGTCGCCTTGAAGGCGTGCAGTACCGGTCGTTCCTTGCGGGCAATTACCGCGTGTTCTACTCCTACGACGCAACGACGCTTACCGTTTGGCGCATGCTGCACACCAAGCAGGACATCGACGACATGACCATTGTCGATTGGTAACATTTCATGACAACGCTTGCTTACAAAGCCGCTGAAGCTATTGCACGACCGTTTGGGTACCAGCGGCCGTTTCGCCTGCCGCACGATGAAGCGTTTGGACAGGTTGCGAAAATAAACGCGCAGAATGCCGCTCCTCCACGGCCCTTGTACTGGCGCTTCGACGTGGAAGAACGCACAATCGCAGGCACCTCTACCTATATCTTCTGCTCGAAGAACCTTGAGCCCCAAAGGCGCATCCTGTTTTTGCACGGCGGTGGCGGCATGCTGCGAGCCACGCCGCTTCATTTCGTTTTCGTGTGGCACTTGGTTACGCAAACACGCGCCGAGGTATGGATGCCGTTTTACCCGCTGGCGCCCGAGCACAATGTGCTCGAGTCGCTTGATGCCTGTTTTAGCGTGTACCAGCAAATGCTTGTGCGCACAGAAGCCGACGGACTGCCCTTGGCTATTGCTGGCGACAGCGCGGGCGCAAACCTCACGCTGGGCACGTGTCGCAAAGCCATCGATGCAGGCGTGCGCGTGCCCCATGCGCTTGTGGCGCTTTCCCCTGCCACGGGCTTTGAAGACCCTAACGTACTCGCGAACTTCAAGGCGCAAGAGCTTGCCACCAACGACCCCATCCTGTGCACCGAGATGATGGGCCTCCTCCTGCAAACCTGGTGCGGCAACGTACCGCTGGACC
The DNA here is from genome assembly GCA_017459485.1 of Eggerthellaceae bacterium. Lineage (GTDB taxonomy): Bacteria > Actinomycetota > Coriobacteriia > Coriobacteriales > Eggerthellaceae > CACXMZ01. Next base: position 3,108 of record JAFUCW010000147.1, read on the forward strand.
ACCCGCTAGCCAACCCGGCGTTTATCGACTACACGGGCTTCCCGCCCATCCTGATGCTCTATAGCACGGCGGAGCTGTTCTACCCCTACACCGAGAACATCCCTGCGGCCATGCGGGCAGCGAACGCACCCCTAGAAGAGCTGCGCATGGATGGCCTTATGCACGACTGGATGCTAGTAAACTTCTTCCCCGAAGGAGCCGCCGCCAACGTGGCCGTCTGGAATTTCATCCGCAACCACACCTAAACATTTCTAGTTCATAAACACAACACAAACAGATGTACGCTTATATGATAAAGTACATGCATCGGGTTTATTTGGCTGGGGCCACCCGCTCCTAACCTCCTTCCCACGCATCGGCATCTTCATTTGCTTTTTCGTAGGGGGACAGCCACTTTTTAATAGCGTGTATGCAGGCATGTTGGCGCAAGGCCTTCTGTTTTGCTGCACAGTTTTGGAAGGGGTTGTTATGGACAGCAGCATCATTCGCCAGTTTGACAGCAAGCAAATTCGCACTCATTGGGATCCTGAAGAGGAAGAATGGTACTTCAGCGTTGTGGATGTGGTTGGTGCACTGAGCGAAAGCGCCGATCCAAAGCAATACATCAAGAAGATGCGGACAAGGGATGCTGAGCTCAACTCCAAGTGGGGTACAATTTGTACCCCTGTTCCCATGCAGGCGCCAGACGGAAAAACACGGAAGACAAATGCGGCCAACATGCAGGGCGTACTTCGCATTGTTCAGTCCATCCCGTCCAAAAAAGCCGAGCCATTCAAACTGTGGCTTGCGCAGGTCGGCGCCGAACGCATCGAAGAAACCATCGACCCAGAAATTGCCATCGATCGTGCGCTGGAAACGTACCTGAAGAAGGGCTACGACAAAGACCGGTTATTACCAGCATGAACGCAGTGGATTTCGCGCAACTTCTTGGCGGCGTTATAGAAGCAAGCGCCACACTTGCAGACGGCCCAACTTCGAATAGAAGAACGGTGCACGCGGGTGGAGGTAATGAGATAGTATCATACTCTTCATTGGCTACAATTAAGGCGGTTGTAGAACGATACCA
>JAFUCW010000148.1 GCA_017459485.1 Eggerthellaceae bacterium
CCCACAACGACGAGGCTCCCTTCTCCAAAGAGGCCGAGGACTACTGGGGTCCGGTCGACTGGTATAACGGCGGCATGGAGCACACCACGCTCCACCTTCTCTACAGCCGCTTCTGGCACAAGTTCCTGTACGACATTGGCGTCGTGCACACCAAGGAGCCGTATGCCAAGCGCACCTCCCACGGCATGATCCTCGGCAAGAACCCGCACTATGTCGGCAACGTCGAGACCGAGGAGGAGAAGCAGGCCCTCATCGAGCGCTACGGCAACGAGGCCCTGCGCACCAGCGTCAAGATGTCCAAGTCCCTCGGCAACGTCGTCAACCCCGACGATGTGGTCAAGGCCTACGGCGCGGACACCATGCGCGTGTATATCATGTTCATCGGCGACTTTGAGAAGACCGCCACCTGGTCCGACGAGGCCGTCAAGGGCTCCAAGCGCTTCCTGGACCGCTGCTGGAACCTGATGGAGCAGGCCAAGGACGACGAGACTGTCACCAAGAAGAACGAGCCCATCATCCACAAGACCATCAAGAAGGTGGGCGAGGATATCGACACCCTCAAGATGAACACCGCCATTGCCCAGCTCATGACCATGGTCAACGAGTTCTACGCAAACGGCTGCACGAAGGGCGACCTCCAGTACCTGATCGAAATGCTCTCTCCCTTTGCCCCGCATATCGCCGAGGAGATGTGGGAGCAGCTCGGCTTTGCCGCCAAGTACGGCAGGATGGCCATGCAGATGGACTGGCCCAAGTACGACGAGGCCAAGACCGTCGACGCCGAGCGCGAGATGGCCGTGCAGGTAAACGGCAAGCTCCGCTCCACGATCATCGTCCCCGCCGACGCCGACGAGCAGCACATCATCGACGCCGCCTGCGCCGACGAGAAGATCCAGCGCCAGCTCCAGGGCATGCAGATCGTCAAGACCATCGTTGTGAAAAATAAGATTATCAATTTGATCCTCAAGCCGGCAAAGTAATCATTGACAATTTGCCCCAAAGCCGTTATAATAACAAAGCTAAAAGCCAATTCATTGGCCCTTAAAGCGCCGTAAGGCGTATTTGGAGGGAGGGAAATACATGTCTGAAATCTACGTCAAGGAAAACGAGTCTCTGGACAACGCTCTGAAGAGATTCAAGCGCAGCTGCGCGAAGTCCGGCGTTCTGGCCGACCTCAGAAAGAAGGAGTACTACCAGAGCCCCAGCGTCAAGCGCCGTAAGAAATCCGAGGCCGCCCGCAAGAATAAGAACAAGCGCTACTATTAAGTTCAAAAAAACAGCACCCGTGAGGGCAATGTCATTAAGATAATGGCGAAAGCCTAAAACGGGCGGGCCGCAGAAATGAGCACATCGGAGATGGTGTGCTCATTTTCTGTAAAAGAGCATAACAAGAAGGCAGACAGAGGTCTGCCAAAAAACACTATTCAAAAAAGGATAATTATGCTACTCTGTAGAGGAAGCTGAACGGCGGTCTTTGTGCCGGCTTTCGGGCGTTGCTTCGGCCCGGGCGAACAGGAAGAATCAATCTCGAAAGCAATGCTTCAAGCTCAGGTTGAGACACATTACCCAAGAAGAAATTGCGGCAAAGATGTACAGAGGCGGAGAAGTTAACCGAATAGGAATACTTAGGGCTGCGCTTCTGAATGACTACGGGCGAGGTAATCAATTCAGAAAAGTTGTACATAGTGAGTTTCGCAAAGATTTCCTGGTAAATGTGCTCCACCTTTTTTGCATGGAAGTGGATAAGGCCAAGAGTATATTTGAGTCGGCGGAAGGAAGTCTCAATTCCCCAGCGTCTGGCATAGAGGAGTTTGAGTTCCGCAGGCGGGAAAGCGTCTGCAGGCAGATTGGTAACGACGGTTTCAAAGGAATCCTCGGAGAGCCTGAAACGAACGA
>JAFUCW010000149.1 GCA_017459485.1 Eggerthellaceae bacterium
GAGTGGAGATACCTGATGACGTGCCGTTTATGGTAGACATTCCTGCCTTGGTGGGATACCGAAGCACCCTCGAGCACATCGAGCGCGCCCGCACCTTGCCCGCAAAGGTGTTTTTGGCCACGCATTATGGCTGCATTGCGGGAGACGACGTTGCCGCGATGTGGCGTTCGGTCGATTTTTGGCGCGATTACGCCGAAAGCTTGATCCTGGGCATGCATGAGCAGGGACGATCCGTTGACGAGATTATCTCCGCCTACAAAGACGTGTTCTACTGGGGCGGCAGTGCGCCCTACCAACCCGAAAAGGCATTCGACTTGAACGTGTCTTACGTGGTCCCCACTGTTATTCGTGACTGCACCGAAGGTGCTGATGCGTAAGGACGACTTGCATACTGCTTCGATTCGCCTGCCAGGTTCCCCGCGCATCCTTTCGCTTGCGCTTTCCGCGCTGCTTGCATGGGGTGTGTGCGCAGGCCCCTTTGCGCTTCCCGCATGGGCCGACAACGGCGCAGGCGAAGCGTCCGGAGCCGCCGCCGTAGCCGGAGCGTCCGATGCGGTCGACGCAGCCAAGGCGGCCAATGCGGCGGGCGCAGCTTGCGAGCCATCGTTGCAGGGGGAGCCAGACGCAGAAGGGTTGTTCGCAGCGCAGGAAGCAGAGGCGGCCGACGCCGCGCAGGCAGGCGCCACCGCTGCTGATTCGGCCGATGCGTCGAGCGACGCGAAAAGGGACACGACGGGCGAGAACAGCACGAAGGAGCCCGCAGCGGCTCCTAACGCGCCAGACAAAGCAACGGAAAAGGAGGGGGTGGGCGCGAGCGCTTCGGCTACCGTGTCCGAGAGCGAAAGCCAGACTTGCGCAGGCTCGGACGCCCTTGCCGCGACTGGCGTGGCTGCTGTCGAGCCGTCCTCTCGTGCAGGGGATGATGCGGGCTCTGCAGGAGCGTCGAGCGCGGACAGCGCACGTGCCATGGCTGCAGCTGCGGAAGACGAAAACGGCGGGGCGACCAATTCGCGCGCTGCGACAGCAAACGCAACCAATGGAGAGCTGCCTGCATCCTACGACGCGCGTTCGCTCAACCTGATTTCTCCTGTACGCCTGCAGGACCCTTGGGGTGCATGCTGGGCGTTCGCGAGCCTTGCGGCAATGGAGGCCAACCTGGTCAAGCAGGGCCTTCTTTCGACAGACTCCTACCTTTCTCCGCGCCATGCAATCTACTTTGCAGGAACGCCGGTGGGAGACGAGGCTGGCGCGCAGGCCGGCGAAGGGCAGCATCCCGCCGAATACCTTACTGACATCTTCGGTGACAACGCCGTGTTCGAGATGGGCGGGCATTCGCTTGAGGTTGCTTCGTATGTATCCGCTGGCCAAGGCGTTGCTTTGGAGGTGGACTATCCGTATCAGAACAACGAAAGCTTCCTGGACGTGACAGGCAGAAACTATGGAAACGACGGCACGTGGGCGCTCGACGAAAGCGCGCGCTACGACCCCCAGTTCGGTTTGCGCAACATGGTGCGTTTTCCCGACCTGGGAACGTATTCCGACGTGGACGACCTTTCGACGTTCACGTTGAACGAGGAATCGCTTGATGCGATCAAGCGTGCCATCGTCGACTACGGTGCCGTTTCGGTTTCATACCGCTCGTATCGAAACGACGACTTCCTTTCCCATTTCGACGAAGGCAACGCAACGTTTTTTACCAATAGCACCCGCCTGGTGGACCACGACGTGTGCATTGTCGGTTGGGACGACTCGTTCCCGCGTGAGAAATTCACGACCGGTGCCGAAGGAACGCTTCCCGAAGGCGACGGTGCATGGATCGTGAAGAACAGTTGGGGCGCGGCAAGCGCCGAATTCCCCAACATGGCCGAATGGGGCGACGACGGATACTGCTACCTGTCGTATTACGACCGCTCCGCTGCGGGGTTCACGGCATGGGAGATGATGTCGCTCGCCGGTCCGGATGCCACGTCGATCATCAACCAGTACAACTACATGGACAGGCGCAGCAATTCGGAAACGCGCGTGGCAGACTATAGTCCCGAAAACTACGCCAACGTGTTCACGGCAGAGCAAAACCAGGCGGTGCGGGCGGTTTCGGTGAACACGTACGCTCCCGGCACGGAGGTGACGATTCAGGTGTATGCGCTGGGCGAAGATTCCGGCCAAGGGGCGGTGGATCCGACTGCAGGGACGCTGCTTGCCTACAAGACGCTGACGATTGACTGGGGAGGGTACCATCGCTTGCCTCTTGACCTACCTGCCCTGGTGCGCAAGGGGCAGCGTTTTGCCGTGGTAGTGTCCATGGTGGAGACTGACCGCGAAGGCAACAGGGTGTACGTGGCGTCGATCGAGGCAGGCAACAATGCTTTGAGCATGGACACGTACGGTCTGACCCATTTCGACACCGTGATCGTCAACGAGGGTGAGACGAGCGTGTTGGTAGATCTGGACGAAGACCCGAGCACACCTTCGGTCTGGATCGATGGCACGCGCTACGCCGAGCTGATCCACGAGATCGCTTTGGATGCCGCGTACTACGGCAACGCGAACATCAAGGCGTTCGCCGATCCCTACGAAGAGCCAGAACCGCAGCCCCAGCCAGAGCTGGATCCGCAACCCCAGCCAGAACCTCAGCCGACGCCCGACCCAGCTCCTTCACCCGAACCCGACCCCGAGCCCGGCTCCGATTCGGATCCCGGCCCCGAGCTTGACCCAAGTCTTGTTCCAGAACAAGCGCAAGGCGAGGTGGCGGATAACGCGAGCCAAGATGAGGTCGTTCGTCCTGCGGTTCCCCAGATAGGACCGCGTGTGCAGGTGCAGTCCACACCGACGGTCCAAAGCACCTCCGCTTCGACGAAGGCTGCGCAAACTCCCCCAACTGCAGACGGCGATTGGTTGACGTTACCTGTCCTACTAGCGTTGTCGAGCGCGGGTATGGCGTTGGCGCTGGGCTGCAGCGCGCGCAAAACGGCTCATTCGCGGCATCGTCGCTTTGGCGTAGCACCTTTTCGGGAACAGGAAAAGTAGGGTACGTCTCCTAGGCGGCGCCTGCCTCTTCTGCTGCTTCCGCATTGTCGGCTAAAACGGTGGCGTCGGCTTGGGTTTCGGTGCTTTCCTCAATGGCGGCCGCAGGACGCCAGACGCGCACCTGAGTCTTCTTCGTTTCGACGTTGTCGTTGTCTATCTGGTCTATTTGCATGCATGTCACAACCGTGTCGCGCATCCCAGACGACACCAGGTAGTCGCCCCAGTCCAGGCAGCCGCTTTCCAGGCCCAGCGAGCAAAAAATGCGGTTGGCAAAGTTGACTCCGCAGACGCTTTGGTTCGACTTGACCATGAACCAGGAGTCGGTGCACCAGCAAGGCGCAGCAGTGGGCGTGCGGTTGAAGCGGAACCATTCGAGCCCTTCATACGATCCGCCTCGCGGGTCGGTGGAGGGGGTGTAGGTGCCTA
>JAFUCW010000150.1 GCA_017459485.1 Eggerthellaceae bacterium
ATCCCCCTGGGCCCAAGCACGACTACAACCGGCACACCGAAGCCATGGACCGTGCCCAGGAAGCCGGCAACGACGACGTGGGGCTGGGCGTGCTCTTCGGCTTGGATAAGTACCGCTACGAATTCGCGGGGCTGGTCATGCACGCCGAGCACCTGGAGGCCGTCTGGGGCGTGGGCCCGCACACCATTTCGGTGCCGCGCGTGAAGCCTGCCATGGATATTGACCCGGGCGAGTTCGACAACTCAATTACCGACGAGATGTTCGAGAAGATCATCGCGCTCATTCGCATAACCGTGCCCTACACCGGCATGATTATCTCTACGCGCGAATCGGAAACGGTGCGCGAGGCGGCGCTGCGCTATGGCATCTCGCAGATTTCAGGCGGATCGCGCACGAGCGTGGGTGGCTACACCGAAGAAGCGCGCCCGCACGACACCGAACAGTTCGACGTGTCCGACCAACGCACGTTGGACGAAGTAATCGGCTGGCTGATGGACAACGACCATATCCCGTCGTTCTGCACGGCATGCTATCGCGCCGGCCGCACGGGCGACCGCTTCATGCAGTTCTGCAAGAGCGGGCAGATCCTGAACTACTGCCACCCCAATGCGCTCATGACGCTGGCCGAGTACCTGACCGACTACGCTACGCCCGCCACGGCGCAGCGCGGTTGGGCCATGATAGAAAAGGAGCTCGCGAAGGTGGCTTCGGACACCACGCGGGCGCAGGCAGCCGCGCACATCGAAGCGATCCGCACCGGTGCCGGCCGCGACTTCAGGTTCTAGGTACTTTCGAAAGGAAACGAGAATGCCAACGCTTAACGACACGCCTTCGGCAGACCGCGTGCACATCGGGTTCTTCGGGGTGCGCAACGCGGGGAAGTCGTCGCTGATAAACGCTGTGACGGGGCAGGACCTGGCCGTGGTCTCCGACGTGGCGGGAACGACCACCGACCCGGTGCGCAAGGCCATGGAGCTTCTGCCCGCAGGCCCCGTTCTGATAATCGACACGCCCGGCATCGACGACGAGGGGGATCTGGGAGAGCTGCGCGTGCGCAAGGCTCGGCGTGTGCTGAACTCGGTCGACGTTGCCGTGTTGGCCGTGGACGCCACGCGCGGCCCCAGCACCGCCGACCGGGACCTGATTTCCCTTTTCGGTGAAAAGCACATCCCATTCGTCGTGGCACTCACCAAGTGCGACAGGGCAGGGGAGGCGGACGTGCCGGAGGAGACGGGTACCCCTTCCGTCTCGTACGGGATCGGGGCCGCTCAAGAGCTTGCCAGGATGTGCGGTGTTTTGAATCCAGGTACCGAAGGTGCCCGGTCCGTGCAGGTTCTCGAAGGCGCCGGTTCAGAGACCCCCTTCCGCGTGGTGCGCACCAGCGCCGTGAGCGGCGCCGGCATCCACGGGCTGAAAGAGGCAATCGCCGGGCTGGCGCAGCGCGGCGAACAGGAGCGTTTCATCGTGTCGGATTTGCTCAGCCCTGGCGACTGTGTGGTCCTGGTTTGCCCCATCGACGAGTCCGCGCCGAAGGGCAGGCTCATCCTGCCCCAGCAGCAAACCATCCGCGACATCATCGATGCCGGCTGCATCGCCCTGGTCGCGCAAGACAGCGAACTCGAGGGGGCCCTGTCCCAGCTGGCGAATCCGCCGCGCATGGTCGTCACCGACTCGCAGGTGTTCGCCACGGTGTCGAAGATCGTGCCCGCATCCATCCCGCTGACTAGTTTCTCCATCCTCATGGCGCGCTACAAGGGCACATTGGACGCGCAGGTCGAAGGCGCGGCGGAGCTCGACCGCATGCGCGACGGCGAAGCGATTGTGCCGCGCATCCTCATGGCAGAGGGGTGCACGCACCACCGGCAGTGCGAAGACATAGGCACGGTGAAGCTGCCCAACCTCGTCCGCTCCTACACGGGCAAAGAGCCAGTGTTCGACTTCAGCTCCGGCAACGACTACCCGGACGACCTCTCCGCGTACGACTTGGTCATCCATTGCGGCGGCTGCATGGTCAACGAGCGCGAAATGCACTGGAGGGCCCGCCACGCCGCCGCGCAGGCAGCGCCCTTCACCAACTACGGCATAGCCATCGCCAAGATGACAGGCATCCTCGACCGCAGCCTAGCGCCCCTACAAACGTGACAAAGGAGAACGTCCCTGTGTCGCCGAAGTGCCCCAGGACGACCGCTTTTGCGGTACCATACTCCATGGTAGAGCAGAGGAGGGCACAGGAGGATGCCATGCATCGAAGTCAGGTTGGCAAAGCAATCCAGGTAAGGTATGCGTTGGCTGCATGCGTCGCAGGCATCTTGCTTGCGGCTGTTGTGGCATTCACCTTCGGACTCTTCGCGTCGCCCGACCTTGCGTGGGCCAGCAGCGTAGACAGTGCGCAAGCTGTCGCAACCAGCGCAGCGGAAAGCTCTTCGACCTCCGACGGCCCCGAGTTCCGCGTCTGGCCCGTCGTGCTCGCCGTGGTCCTGTTCGTAGGCGTAGGCCTCATAGCCAAGTTCGGCAAACGCAAGTGAGCCAAATCCTTCCCTTGATTCACCTCTAGATCTGGATGCGCTCGACGACGCAGGAGTGTTCCTTGGTTTCAGAGTTGTAGGTTATGCCTGCAAGAACGCAATCGCCTTCCAGGTTCGCGAGTGCCGCAGGATAGTTGCGCGCACGAATCTGGTCGAGTGCGGCGCCGGCAGGCTGGTCCCATTTCAGCTCCACCACCAAGGGCAAAAGGGCGCTCCCTGGTTTGGGCACGAACACCACATCCGCGAACCCCTTGCCACCGGGCAGCTCGTCGATGCGCAGGTAGTCGTCGATGCCCGCCAGGTAGGCGAACTTCACGGCAGCACGCAGCGCTTGCTCGCCGTTGTAGTGAATCGGCGACGCCGCCCACTGGTGACAGACCACCGTCACCTTGTCACCTGGCGCGCTTCCCTGTCACCCGTAGGACGGCCCTCACGTATGACATAACCCCCGCCTTTTTGTCTCTTCGGGGACGTGCCGCGCTTCGCGCGGTGGGGGCGGACCTGGGATTCGTGGCGCGTTTAACACAGCGCCGCTGCGGAAGGGCGCGCTGTGCAAAACGCCTGTCCGGACCTAGGGTGCGGCTGGCTGCCAGCCTTCCCGATTCGCCTTCCCCTGGCAGGTAGGCTGCGTATGATTCCGCATGACATCATCCTCGCCTTTTGTCATCCATGACGCAATCCCCGCCCCGCCTTTCTGCCGTTTCTTCCTGGTATCAGCTACCACTTTTCGCCAAAAGTGCCCCCGGATGACAAAAAATTGATATATAGAGACATGTTTCGCCCTGCAGAGTTGCAAAACCCCAGGTGGCGCAATGGCGTCGAGAGATGCTGTTCAGCGCGCGCGAGCGTTTCCCCAGCTCGGCTATCTTTAGGAATGGCAATCTTGTCTCTATATGTCGATTTTTTGTCACTAAGGGGCATTTTTCGTAAAAAGACTGGCAGAGCGAGCGTGTCAACTACCCTGAAATGCATGACATAACCCCCGCTTTTTTGTTCATCTTCATGGGCTGCGCCACTCGTTTTCAGCGCGATGCGCATGTTGATAAATGCATCCATGAACTGGTGTTTTATATAATCCTGATTATCATTTAATTGCGCATGTAAGTGCTATATCGCGCAACGTGCGTCCTGTCTGAATGATAGTTGCACGGTTACACGCGCCCGCTTCGAGCAACGCGGGTAGTGCCAGTTGGCTCGGCCCCTTGACTCACGCGACTCACGTGAGTCAAATCCCCTGTGTCCCCCGGCGCCGTCTCTCCGTGCCTGGGGCGCAAATCCCCTCGACTGCGACCTCTTGACACACGACCCCTCGGCTCATTGGAGTGCAGACAATGCGGCGTGTAGGAATGTTGCATTTCGTTGACATGCGCTCGCACAGGCTCTATGATGTGCGCACTTTTTGTCGTCATACCGTGACAACTGAATAGATGCGAATAGAAGATGGCTGCCTGCGAAGGCGGTCTGGCAAGGGAACTGGGTGGAAACCCCAGGCAAGGGACATTGCCGTAAGAGCCGGAATGCTTGCCCTATTCGAAACGCGAGCAAAGCTTCTGTGAACCCTGGAGGCAGCGTTGCTTGAATCGTCGTAGGGACGTGCGTGATTCGTTGCGCCCAACGACAGGACCGCGCGCCTTCCGGGGCGCGTATTTCGTTTCGGGAGCACCTGCCATGCCAACCAGCGGAGGTGGCCAGCCACCAAGTGCGGCAGCGCCAGCCAGCGAGTGCAGCTGCCACGCCAACTAGCGAAGGCAGGTGGTAAGC
>JAFUCW010000151.1 GCA_017459485.1 Eggerthellaceae bacterium
CTGGTCGACCTCTACGAACATGACGCGGAGGCCAAGGAGATCCTCGACGCCGCCATGTCGATCGAAGGCGGTGTGCGCGGCGAAGGCGTGCATGCGTGCGCGACCATCATCTGCCGCGACCCCATGTCCGACCATGTGCCGGTCAAGCGCGACACCAAGGGCGCCGAAGGCTCGATCATCACTCAGTTCGACGGTCATTACACGCCGGAGTTGGGCCTGCTCAAAATGGACTTTTTGGGCTTGCGCAACCTTTCCGTTATCAACCGCGCCTGCGTCAACATCGAAAAACGCCATGGCGTGCACATTGACCCGACCGACATTCCGATCGACGACCCGAAGTCGTTCGACCTTATGTGCGGCGGCAACATGGACGGACTGTTCCAGGTGGAAAGCGCGCTTTACGTGCAGCTGTTTTCGCGCATGCAGCCGCGGACGTTTGCCCATATCGTGGCTTCGATTGCGCTCAACCGTCCAGGTCCCTTGCAAAATGGCTTTGTCGACGACTACGTCAACCGCATGAAGGGCAAGGCGGAGGTGCGCTACTACGACGACCGCTTGCGCCCAATCTTGGAGGAGACGTTCGGCACGATCGTCTACCAGGAACAGCTCATGCAGATCTCCATGGCCATGTGCGGCTTTTCCGCCGGCAAGGCCGACAAGCTGCGCAAGGCCATGGGCAAGAAGAAGCTCGACGTGATGGCAGCACTTGAAGACGACTGGAACAACGGTGCGGTCGAAAACGGCTACTCGCTCGAAATAGCCAAGAGGATCTGGTCCGACGCCGAAAGCTTCGCCGAATATGCCTTCAACAAGAGCCACTCGGCTGCTTATGCGGTGATCGTCATGCGCACGGCATATCTGAAAGCGCACTATCCCAAGGAGTTCATGGCCGCCGTGCTCTCCAGCTTTATGGACAAGAACGAGCGCCTGATCCTCTACATTGCCAGTTGCAACGCCACGCCTGGGTGCAAGGTGTTGCCGCCCGACATCAACACGTCCGAGCTCGAGTTCGCTGCCGTGGACGACGGCATCCGCTTCGGCCTGGCAGGCGTGCGCGGCGTCGGCGAGGCGGTGGTGTCCAAGATTATTGCCGAACGCGAAGAGAACGGCCCTTATTCCAGCTTGCATGACTTCGTGGCGCGTCTGGACTCGAAATGCTACAACCGCAAGACGCTTGAAGCGCTGGTCAAGGCCGGTGCGTTCGATTCGACGGGCTATACGCGCAAGCAGTTGATGTACTTCATCGACGAAACGCCGTTGCTCGAAGATGCGGCTAGGCGCCAGAAGGACAAGGACATAGGTCAGGTGACCATGTTCGACCTGTTCGGCGACGACGAGGACTCGGGCTTTTCCATGGAGGTGCCCCCGCCCGACGGTATCGAATGGGACAAGCGCTTTCTGCTCAAAGAAGAGAAGGACATCCTCAACATCTACGTGTCCGACCATCCGCTTTCGCCGTATGCGTCCAAGCTGGCGCAACTGACGAAGTTTCGCTTGGGCGAGCTTGCTGACCGCGAAAACGACACGCCCATGGCCACGTTCGTAGGCATGGTGTCCGGTGTGGAAACGCGCCTGTATGGGGCCAGCCAGAACAAGCGCCTGGCCACCTTTAAGCTCGAGGACATGACTGGCGGAGTAGATTGCATCTGCTTCGACATCGATGGCAACGGCCGCGACCGCGAGACGAAGCGCCCCTTGATCGACCGCGAGGCCATCGAAGAGGATGCTGTGGTTACCGTGCGCGGAAAGTACGAGAAGAACGAGCGCGGCGACCAGCTCATGGTGCGCGAAATCCACCTACTCGAACTTGACGACGTGGGCGACGACGGCGCCCCACGCACCGTCGAGATTTCGGTGATGCAAGGCGACATGAACTCGTCGACCATGCAGTTCCTTGACCAGATCCTGCACCGCTATCCAGGTCGCGACGGCATGGTGCTCTACGTGCGCCAGTCCGACGGCCGCAAGTTCCGTGCCGAGCTTCCTATGACGGTCGACTCGCACAACGCGGCGTTGTACGGCGACCTCCACGCGCTCTTTGGTCGCGACGTGGTGCGCCTTTAGGTTCCGCCGTTCTGCGAACGGCGGACCGGCCGACGCTGCGAGCGGGCCCGGCGGCGCATTTCGCCCTTGTTTTTGACCTTGCGTACCAAAGTATCTCCCCTCTGCTTCGGGGAGGTCAACCTGTCTGCGCCTTCGCTCGCTGCGCTCGCTGGGCGCTTCCTTCGGACCCTCGGCTGGCTGCCTCTGGCGGGTTTGGGGGCATCTTCCTGCAGGCTGGGATAAAATAGCTCTTACGATGATTGCTTCTCTCACACTTTCCTACAACGGGGCGCCGTTCTGCGGGTTCGCACGGCAGCCCGGGCAGCTGACGGTCCAAGGGGAGCTTGAGCGCGCGCTCGAGCTGTTGTTCAAACGCGAAGTGCCGACCACCTGCGCGGGACGGACCGATGCAGGCGTGCATGCGCTTGGGCAGGTGGTCAGCTTCGAACTAACAGATGAAGAATGGGGATCGCGCGAGGTGCGCACACTGCTGCGCTCGCTGAACGCTATCACGCATGAAGCCATTTCCATACGACGGGCCGAAGAGCGTCCAGAGGGGTTCTCTGCCCGTTTTTCCGCTCAGGCGCGAGAGTACCACTACTTTATCTGCACGGAAGCAGCCCCACCGCTGGTCATGCGCGATTTCTGCTGGCACAGGGCGGGAACTCTCGACCTGGGCGCCATGAACGAAGGCGCCGCCCATTTGATAGGGGAGCACGACTTCAAAAGCTTCTGCCTTGCCTCTTCTGC
>JAFUCW010000152.1 GCA_017459485.1 Eggerthellaceae bacterium
AACCTGTTAGCTGTCTGCGTTGTTTCGCTTGCTGCAAGCTTGCTTGCCCTTCGCGCCCTCGCCGCTCCACGTGCTCGATTTCCGCTAAGGTCTCCCCACATTTTTCTCGATTAGTATTGTTACGAATACCAAAAAAGTGCTATCATTTCTGCAATAGCACGATTCAGATATTCGTAACACTATGATAAGGAGTATACATGAATCTATCGAGAAGATCGTTTGCAAAGCTTGCGGGGTGCTCGGTTGCAGCAGCTTCTCTTGCAAGCGTTTTGAGCGCATGCGCAGGAGAAAGCGGCTCTTCCGCATCTGGCTCCACCGCTTCCAGCTCTTCCGCATCTGGCTCTACTGCTTCGGGCGCTTCGACGTCGGGCGTGGTCGGAACGGAGGCTGGCGAGCAAGTAATTGTTGCGATCTCTGCCGGATCCGAGCCTGAAGGAGGCTTCGATCCTGCTCTCAATTGGGGCTGCGGTGAGCACATGCACGAACCGCTCATCCAGTCCACGCTCGTGCGCACCGACGCGGACTTGAACATCATAAACGACCTGGCCACAGGCTACGAAGTTTCTTCCGATGGCCTTACTTGGGAGTTCACCATCCGCGACGACGTGGTATTCTCGGATGGCGAGCCGCTCACCGCCGAAGACGTCGCGTTCACGTTCAGCACGATCGCTTCGTCGGAAGCTTCGGAGGCGGACCTTTCGATGGTGGCAGAGGCGGTGGCGACGAGTCCCACGACGGTCGAGCTGCACATGAGCCGTCCCTACAACGCGCTTCTGTACCTGCTTGCCGTGGTTGGCATTCTGCCCAAGCATGCATACAGCCAGGATTACGGCTATCACCCCATCGGCTCCGGGCGCTATCTGCTCGAGCAGTGGGACCAGGGCCAGCAGGCCATCTTCGCTGCGAATCCGCTCTACTATGGGCAAGCCCCTAAGATCGGTCGCGTGGTGGTGCTGTTCATGGTAGCAGACGCTTCCATGGCAGCCGCTCTTTCGGGACAGGTTGACCTGGCCTTCACTTCGGCAACACTTGCAGGCAACGTGCCCGATGGCTACGAGGTGCTTTCTTGCAAGAGCGTGGACAGCCGCGGTCTTTCGCTGCCTGTTGTTCCTTTGGACGGCGATCGGGGAAACGACGTCACGTGCAACCTTGAGATTCGCCGGGCAATCAACATGGGCGTCGACCGCGATCGTTTCGTGAACAACGTGCTCAATGGATACGGGACGGTGGCGTACAGCGTGGGAACGGGCATGCCTTGGTACTCCGACGACATGGAAGTGGAATACGATCCCGAAGCCGCAACCGCCCTTCTCGAGGGTGCGGGCTGGTCCAAAGGCGCTGACGGCATCTACGAGAAAAGCGGACAACGCGCCTCGATCGATGTCTTCTACATGAGCAGCGACTCGGTACGTCAGGCAATCGCACTGGAGTTCGGCAACCAGATGGCAGAGATCGGCATTGAAGTGAAGGCGTCGGGCATGTCCTGGGACGACCTTTCCCCCCATATGTACACGACGCCGGCCGTGTGGGGCTTCGGTTCGAACGCGCCCTTCGAAATCTACAGCTTGTACCATTCCGAAGGCGGCTTCAATTGCGCATGTTACGAAAACGCCGTTGTGGATAGCTACATGGACGAGGCTCTTGCGACATCCACGCTCGAAGAGTCCTTCCCCTTGTGGCAGAAGGCCCAGTGGGACGGGAGAGGCGGCATCGCTCCAAAAGGAGATGCTCCTTGGGTGTGGCTTGCAAACATCGACCACCTTTTCTTCCAGCGGGACGGCCTGACTGTGGCGGCGCAGAAGCCCCATCCTCATGGGCATGGATGGTCGGTGCTCAACAACGTGGACGAATGGAGTTGGTAGCCGTTTCCTGAAACAGCATTGCGCCTGCACATCTCCTAGGGGTCTGCAAACCTGTGCGGGCGCACTGTTGTGTTCAGGGTCCATCGCGCACGTTCCATGACGAACTATATCCTGAAACAGAGTTTCCGATTGCTGCTGCTGCTCTTTGCAGTGAGCATCGTTGTCTTTGTGCTGGTCAGCGTTTCCCCTATAGATCCCGTTCAGGCCAATTCGGGGCAGGCTGCCTACATCAACATGAGCGAAGAAAAGCGCGCTCAGCTTGCAGAGTACTGGGGAGCGAACACGCCTCTTTTCGAACGCTACGTCAACTGGGCGGGGGACTTCATCCGCGGCGACATGGGAACGAGCCTGCGCTACAACGCCCCCGTGTCGCAGGTCATCGCCACGCGCGCGTCAAACACGCTGCTTCTCATGTTCGTTGCGTGGGTGCTCAGCGGCATCCTCGGCTTCGCTTTGGGCATGCTCGGCGCTCTGAAGCGGGGAAGCTGGATCGACAAGATCGTCAAGGCTTACTGCTTTCTGCTTGCTTCCATGCCGACGTTTTGGCTTGCTCTCGTGTTCCTTGTCGTCTTCGCCGTGTGGCTTGGGTGGTTCCCACTGGGTTTTTCGGTACCCATAGGCAAGTCGGCGGCAGATGTGACTATCTTCGACGCTTTGCACCACCTTGCGCTTCCCGCCATCGTCTTGTCGGTTACGGGAGTGGCCCAGGTCGCACTCCATACGCGCGAAAAGGCAATAGACGTGCTGGAAAGCGACTACCTGCGTTTCGCACGTGCGCGGGGAATGAGCTCCTGGGAGGCGATGCGCCGCCATGGACTGCGCAATTTGCTCCTTCCTGCCATCACCCTGCAGTTCGCTTCCGTCTCCGAGCTCTTCGGCGGCTCGGTCCTGGTCGAGCAGGTGTTTTCCTATCCAGGGCTTGGGCAGGCAGCGGTAACGGCCGGTCTGGGCGGCGACGTTGCGCTGCTTGCAGGCGTGGCGGTCGTCTCCACTGCCATCGTGTTCGCGGGCAACCTGTGCGCGAACGTGCTTTACGGCGTGATCGATCCGCGCATCGCGTCGGGACAGGCTGCCCATGGCTAGCTCGAAGCGAAAGAT
>JAFUCW010000153.1 GCA_017459485.1 Eggerthellaceae bacterium
GAAGTGTCGTCGGAAAACACATGGAACAAACCGCAGCATGAACGACCCGACTGCGCGCATGCCGACAATCGAGCGGTTGTAGTAGAACGCCAGCGGATCTTCTGCCCATGGAGTCGCGATGACCATGGAGTCAAGGGGTTCTTGGTCGAGTGCCACTTCGGCAAGGAGCGTTTGTCCGGCTGCGAAGTTAGCGAATTCCACTTTCAGGTGCCGCATGCCATTGGCCACTGCGAAGTACATGCGCACGCGCTTGTCTTCGTAAGCGGTAATTCCCTCTTCAGAGGTCGAAGGCATCCCGGTTCTTCCCATGGGCAGGATGCCCAACGTGCTTTCGGTGGTGCAGCTGCCGTCATCGAAGCAGATAAGAGAAGCCGACACCAAGGCGGCGTAGCCCAGGTCGCTTACGGTGAAGGCAAGCGCGAACTTGTCGTCGTGGATTAGGTAGTAGTCCCATTCCTTGATGCGCAACGCAGAAGCGCGCACGAAGGACCGATGGTAAGAAAGCAAGGGTTTGGTTGCCCACCCGCATGTGACAAGCGTTCCGTCGGAGGTTAGAAGAGGGCCGGGCTCGGTGATGCGGTTTTGGGCGAAGCCAGCAGGGGAAGTGGTGGCTGGTTGGGTGGTGTTCTGTTGGGCAGGAGTCATAAGTGCCTTCCTTTTACCGTTTCAGGTGGTGGGGGGACTTGCGTCGCGTTACAATTGTATCTTGTCGCCGCCCGCCAGATGCGAGAACCGCGAAAAAGGGGACCTGTGGAAAGGTTTTCCAGGAGCGTGTTTTGTGGGGCAGGAGGCAAGAAGCAACACTATTCGTCTAGCGAAGACGTAAGGGCATATTGGAGGAACAATGACGAAAACGAATTGGATGGAGAAAGCGCTTGCGATCTTCGCTGCAGCATGCGCCATGGTGGCCTGCCTGGCCATTGCCGAAGCGCCGGCCTTTGCCGCTCAGGACAACGTAGCTGAAGCCCAGCAGGGTGCAGCGGCAAGCGCGGCGGGCACATCGGTGGAGCCGGCAGAAGGAACTGCAGTGGCACCTGCTGCGACCGTGGCAGCTCCGGCACCTATTTCTGCGGCAGCCCAGGTAGGGGCAAATCAGCCTCGAGGCGGAGCGCAGGACGCTACGGGCGTTTCGGGGGCTTCCCAACCTGCAGCGACGGTTGAAGAAAAGCCTGCAGCTGCAGATGGCCAGGCAACTGCCCAGGCGGCGGATGCGACCGCAGCCACGCCAGCGGCGTCAGGTGCCGGTTCGCAGCAATCCGCCGAGCAGGGCAGCGCGAAAGCGGACAAGAGCCCGGAGGCGGGCGCTGCCGCGAAGGCCACGGAGGCAGCGGCAGGCGCGGACAAGAAGGACGGTGCTGCGACCGCTTCTTCTGACGCAAAAGCAGGTGCAAGCAAAGCTTCTTCGCAAGAGGAGGCATCTAAGAATAAGAGGGTAGACGCGCAGTCCAAGGATGCTGCAAGTGGCGCCGCTGCGAAGGACAGGGAAGCCAAGGACAATGCGGCAGCAACGGCGGACGCCTCCAAGGACGCTGCTTCAAAGAGTGATGCCGCGAAGGATGCCGCTACGAAAGAGGTGTCCAATTCGTCCGATGCGGCATCCAAGAGCAGTGCCCAAGCGTCCGCTGCAAAAGACGACAATAAAGCAGCTGCGACAAACGATGCGGCTGCTTCCAAAGACGCAACGGCCGCAGTGGCTTCGACCCAGGCGCTTACGGTCAGCTCTCAGTCAGCTTCTTCGAGCCAGGACGTGACAGGATGGTTGCGCCTCTATGGGCAAACCGCGCTTGACACCATGGCCAAGGTGGTCCAGACGGGCTTCGACACGTCAGAGGCGGCCGTTTTGGCAACGAACAGCACCTATCTGGATGCGCTTTCGGCGTCTCCGCTTGCGGGCATGCTGAAGGCCCCCATCTTGCTTACGGACAAGTCTGCCCTTTCTCCTCAGACCGCCTCCGAGCTGGCGCGCATGAAGACCAAGAAGGTCTACATTGTGGGCGGTCGCATGGCAGTGTCTCTTAACGTGGGCGAACAGCTGCTCGCCCGTGGTCTTCAGGTCGAACGCATTGCGGGCGCCAACGCGGCGGGAACCGCCGAAGAGGTTGCGCGAAAGATCGGTTCCGCGGCGGGCGACACGTGCATTGTCGCGACGAGTTCGTCTTTTGCAGACGCGCTCTCGATTGCGCCCTACGCCTACTCTCACGTTGCCCCCATCTTTCTTTCCGACAAGAAGAAGGGCCTGGCCGGCACCACCACCTCTCTTATCAAGCAGTCGGACTTCGACCATGCCGTGATCGTGGGTGGAGAGCTTGCCGTTCCCAAAAACGTCGAGTCGCAGGTTTCTTCGGCCGGAGTGCAAGACGTCGTCCGCCTTGCAGGCGCCAACGCCTACAAGACGAATGCGGAAGTGGCTTCGTGGTGCCTCAAGCAAGGCATGAGGCGCGAAAGAATGACAGTAGCGACTGCCAAGAACTACCAAGACGCGCTCAGCGGTGCAGCGCTAAGCGGCAAGAACAATTCGATCCTTCTGCTTGCCGACGACGGGGACCGGTCGTCCATTTCGCGTCATTTCCGTCCCTATGTGTCCCTGGTCAAAAGAGGTTATATCCTTGGTGGGCCGCTGGCAGTTTCTTCGATCACGAGAGAGTACCTTCTGCAGCCGGCAGGATCGACCACGCTTATCTCTTCTGCGCGGACGATCGCAGACGGTCTGTACTCGCTGCTTCCCGCAGCGAATACGGCGTTCACCGTGGAAGTTGCTAACGGCCTTCTGAGCAAAGACGCGGCGGTCTCCTTGTTCGCAAAGAACAACACGTTTGCGCAGAAATGGCAGATTGTGTGGACCGGACGCGGATACTACATCCGCAATTTGGGTTCTGGTCTTGTCCTTGGCACAAAGGGGAATTCCACGGCACCTGGGGCCAGTGTGGTGCAGAGGGGATACAGCAACGTGGACGACGTGCTGTGGTCTATTGCGAAGACCGCTTCCGGGTCGGTTACGATTCGCAGCCTGAAGTCCGGCATGGCCCTTGACATCACGCGAGCCGCTTACGCCAACGGCACCACTATCAACATCCGCACTCCTAATGGGACGGCAGCCCAGCGCTTCGCGGTGCGCTCGACCGAGTCCCTTGTCGACGGGGCAGTGTATTCGATCTTCCTTGCGGCGAATGGGCGCGTGATGGACGTTCCCGGCGGCACAGGGACGTATGCGACGCAGATGCAGCTTTACGACTACAATGGCTCGCCCGCGCAGAAGTTTGTCGCTCGGCGCGTCGAGGCGGGCGTTTATGCCCTTCAGTCGCTTGCATCGGGATTGTACTTGCAGGACTACAATGGCGGAAATGTTGTGCAGGGGCCCAAGGTGGCCAATGCGAAGTCCCAGCAATGGTTTGTGCGCCCGGGCCTTTTCGGCGCCATGCTTGCCAACAAGGCCACCGACCGCGTGCTGACCACGTGGGGCGACAACACGGGCAACGGTGCCCGCCTTGTCACAAGGGCTGTGCAGTCCAAGCTCAACCAGCAGTACAGAATTGGGTTCGTCGCGCCCATCGACAATGGCATTTACACGATTTACAACATGAAGGGCGGCCGTGCCCTTAGTGTGGTCGACCCAGTCTTCAGCAATGGGAGCAACATCACGACA
>JAFUCW010000154.1 GCA_017459485.1 Eggerthellaceae bacterium
AGCGCAGCCACTACGAAGACCTGAAAAAACAGCTGGAAGACGCCCGCAGCAATCTCGGTGCAGGGGAGCGCCCGACCCGATAGCTGGTCGGTGCCTTGGTCTGGCGTTTGCGAATACAACAAGGCTGGGCATAGGAAAGCACTATCTAGGAAGGTACTTGGTGGCGCGCCCGGAGCCAACTTTCTCGACCTCGCCGTCTTTCACCATCTGACCCAGGACCAACTCCACGGTAGCTTCGCTCACGTTACCTGCGGCATCCAGGATTTCGCGTTTGCCCATGGGTTGCGTGGCCTGTCCTACGATCAAACGTACGCGCTCAGTCTTGCTATTTCCTGCGCGAAGCTCCAGTTCGACGGTGCGGAAAAGCTCCCGATGCGCATCGTGGAGCAGCTGGAACCAGTACAGCGCGTAGGGAGCGTAATCGTTTTTGCCCACGTCCCAACCGTCCACGCATGCATTGAGCGCATCGTAGTAAGCCATAGCGTTTCGCTCTATCAGCCGCTCCACGCCCAAGTAACGCGTCATGCGGAAACCGGCCTTTTCCAGCAGCAAAGTGGCGAAAAGGCGTGCAATGCGTCCGTTGCCTTCGTCGAATGGCCGAATGCAGAGGAAATCGACCGTGAAGACGGCTGCCAGCACCAACGGGCTGCATGCGTGCGCATCGAACGATTCCGCCAAGCTGTCGCAGGCACCCCCAAGGACCAAGGGAGTTTCAAACGCTGTGATAGGGCTGACCGGCATGGCCTGAGGGCGTCCGTCCACCTGCACATACATATAGTCCTTCTTGCGGTAGCGGCTCTTGCGCCCCAAGTCTCGATGGCCGAAAAGCATTTCGTAAAGAGCGACAATGGTAGAAGTGGAAAGCTCCATTTGATCACAGTCCGTATAAATGCGCTGCAGCGCGTGCGCATTACCGGCCAACTGGTTCTCTAGTTCGTCGTCGAAGGGGTGCACATTTCCCTGGCCAGACATGCGGGCAGCGTCAACAGGAGTTGCAACCACTTCGGCAACGATCTCCCGAACACGAGCGGAGTCCGCATAGAGCCCTTCGATGTGTGCAGAGGACTCCGTGCTGTCGAAGAGGGCACGGGTTTGCAGGGAAGTGAACACGTCCGGATGGAGCTGTTCGAGCGCATCGAGTTTGCCCTTGTCTTCGAACAAGCGCACGTGTGCATCCCCAACCTTTCCGTCGAACAACGAGGCAGGCAGATGCTGGTAGTCGAATTTCCTCATATATGCTCTCCTTATAGGCAGAATCCGTTGCCTTTTCTGCCTAATCTATCCTATATCTTAGGCAAAATGGTTCAAGTTATCTCGAACATACACCATTTATCTGCCCAAAGACCTAAAAGAGTGCTTGAATGGAACAAGGAGAAGGATTGGAGAAGCTTCAAGGTGCCCAGGCGCCTTTTCTCCAATTGCAGACAAAATGAGGAGAAGGAGGCGATTCTTGTGCCTAAGCAACTTGTTGTGGATCCCAAGAAGTGCGTAGCCTGCCGTACGTGCGAACTGGTCTGCTCATTCAAGCACAACGAAGAGTTCAATCCGCGTTTGAGCAACGTCAGCGTATTCCACTATGAAGAGGCCGCCATCACGGTTCCCATCATGTGCATGCAATGCGACGAAGCGGCATGCGCTGCCATCTGCCCGACGGGCGCACTGAAGCGGGATGCCGACGGTGTGGTCACGCATGATGCGGACAGGTGCATCGTGTGCAAAATGTGCGTGAGCGCCTGTCCTCTGGGCAATGTGTCGTATTCGCCGGCGAAGCGCAAGATCTTCAAGTGCGATTTGTGTGGCGGCGATCCCTGGTGCGCCCAGCATTGCCCGACGGGGGCCATTTCGGCGGTCGATCCGTTTGAGGCTCCCGACAGGAAGAAGCTGGCCGCCGACAAGCTGAAGGCTGCAACCGAGGAGGTGCTGGCATAATGGCTGGTAAAGGCTGGATTGGGACCATCCTCCGCGTCAACCTGACCGAAGGGACCATCAAGAAAGAGCCCTTGAACATGCAAGATGCCAACGATTTCGTAGGCGCGCGCGGCTTGGGCACCAAATACTATTGCAACGAAGTTGACCCGAAGGTCGATCCGTTGTCCCCAGAAAACAAGCTCATCTTCATGACGGGTCCGCTCACGGGCACTGCTGCCACGTCGGGAGGGCGTTACGAAGTGGTATCGAAGGCGCCGCTGACCGGCATTATCGGCGCGGCGAACTCTGGTGGGCACTTCGGCCCCGAATTGAAGTACGCCGGCTACGATGGCATTATCTTCGAAGGCAAAGCCGAAAACCCCGTCTATCTGCACATCGAAGACGAGTTGGTGGAACTGCTTGACGCGACCGAGTTCTGGGGAGTAGGCGTTCACGAAGTGACCGACGCCCTTTCCGAACGTCATGGCAACGCGCGCGTGGCAACAATCGGCACACCGGGCGAGCGCATGATGCTGTTCTCGGGCGTCATGAACGACAAAAACCGCGCGGCAGGTCGCGGAGGCATGGGTGCCGTTATGGGCAGCAAGAACCTCAAAGCCGTGGTTGTCCGCGGCACTGGCGGTGTTTCAGTCGCCAATCCCGAAGCGTTCATGGACGAGGTCATCAAGGCACGTACCATACTGCGCGAACACCCCGTTACCGGTGCCGGCCTGGGCGCCCTGGGCACAGAGATCCTGGTCAATATTGTCAACGAGGTCGGCGGCTTGCCCCTGCGCAACGGACGCGACGGCTCTTATTGGGAAGACGCAGACGACACATCGGGCGAACGCCTGGTCGAAACGCACCTGATCAAGAACCAGGGTTGCTTCGGCTGCACCATCGCCTGTGGTCGTGTAACCAAGGTCGAGGGCCGGGGAGACTTCGACGGGTTCGGCGAAGGTCCCGAATACGAAGCGGGCTGGAGCTACGGCGCTGCCTGCGGCGTGAATGACATTGCCGCAATCGTGAAGGCAAACTTCATCTGCAACGAACAAGGCATGGACCCCATCACCTTGGGCTCCACCGTGGCGTGCGCTATGGAGCTGTTCGAGATGGGCGCCATTCCTGAAGAGGACATCGGCTTCCCGCTGCGCTTCGGCGACGCGGAGGCAATGGTCAAGCTTACGCAGATGTGCGCCGACGGCGAGGGCTTCGGCAACACCATTGGCCTGGGCAGCTACCGTCTGGCGGAGAAGTACGGACACCCCGAGCTCTCCATGTCCGTGAAGAAGCAGGAAATGCCCGCTTACGACGGTCGCGCGATTCAGGGCATTGGGCTTGAGTACGCCACCTCGAACCGTGGCGGCTGCCACGTGCGCGGTTACATGATCAGCCCCGAAGTGCTGGGCATTCCGCTGAAGATGGACCCGTTGGTCACCGCAGGGAAGGGCGCGCTACTGAAGACCTTCCAGGACCTGACGGCCCTGTGCGACTCCACGGGCATCTGTCTGTTCACCACGTTTGGCATTGGTCTTCCTGAAATTGCCGGGCAGTACCGCGAAGCGGTCGGGTCCACCGAAACCGACGAAGAAATACTGCTTAAAGGCGAGCGCATCTGGAACCTGGAAAAGCGCTTCAACATGGAAGCGGGCGTGGAAAAAGACACGCTTCCCCCACGCTTGCTCCGCGAAGCTTTGCCCGACGGACCCGCAAAAGGCAAGGTCAGCGAGCTGCAGACCATGCTTGCCGACTATTACGAGGCGCGCAATTGGACGGCAGACGGCATTCCGACGGAAGAAAAGCTTGCAGAGCTGAACCTAAGCTAGCATACTCGTTCGTTGACAGAAGAAGAGGCATGGCCGGGACTGTCCGGCCATGCCATTGCCAAGGTACGAGGCAAGCAGGTTTCCCGTCCCAGTTGGGAACGCCGCAATGCTCCAGAGGGGTCGATTCTGCAGGACGGCAGCCTGCACCCCGCGCTCCAGGAAACGGGTGAAAAACAGATGCAACTTAAGTTCTTCGCCACATACCGCCAAATATCAGGATGCAAGGAGTGTGCCATTCCTGCTCCGAGCGACGTGCTCGAGCTGCTGCACGATGTGTCGGAGCGCTGGCCCGCATTTCGCACATTGGTGCTGGATGCAGAAGGGTCGGACAGGGGCGAAGACGTTATCATATTGGTGAACGGGCGTCATATCGAGCACCTTGAAGGCATGCATACAAAGCTAACCGACGACGACACCGTGGCCATCACTCCCGTCGTAGCAGGGGGCTAGCCTATCCCATTAATAGGACATGATGCATCCCAGCGCAGACCCTTTTAGCAAGGGGCGGAATGGAAATAACAAAGAAAGAGAGACGTGCATGACCGATCAAGAGAAGGGCGAAAGAATCCGCGAGATAGTCGCAGCGTACCCTGCAGACCAGCGCCATGCCCTGGCCGCCCTGCAGGACATGCAGCATGCATTCAACTTTATTCCCGAAGAGGGCCTTGTGGAGTTGGCAAAGCATCTGGGGTGTCCCCAAGCGCAGCTGTACTCCATGGCGACGTTCTACAAAGCGCTTTCCCTTACTCCTAAGGGCGAATACATCGTCAAGATCTGCAACGGGACCGCCTGCCATCTGCGTGGATCGATGAACCTGGCAACGTCGCTGAAAAGCGAGCTGGGAATCGATCCAGGGCAAACTACCGAAGACGGATTGTTCTCTGTCGAGCTGGTGAACTGCCTGGGATCGTGCGCGTTGGCGCCGGTCATGGTGGTCAACGACACCTACCACAACCGCCTGCGCGTGGAACAGGTGCCTGGCATCATCGACTCCTACCGGCAAGGGGGTGCCAGCGATGAATAGTGCGAACACGACTGCAACCACCGACAGGATTCTGGTTTGCTGCGGCACCGGCTGCATCGCCAATGGCGCACTAGAGGTGGCAGAGGCCATCGAACAGCAAATCGCCGAGCAGGGGTCTAGTGCTACGGTCCAGCTTAAAGTGTGCCGCACCGGATGCTCGGGGGAGTGCGAGGCAGGCCCGGTGGTGCGCTTCATGCCGCGCGACCTCATGTACTACCGCGTGCGTCCCAAAGATGCGCAGGCCATCGTGGCGTCCCTTGAGGGAGCGCCGGTGGAAAAGCTGATGCACAAGGTGGATGGCAAGGCCGTCGAGCACATGGCCGACAACCCCTTCTACGCCCTGCAGCACAAGATCGTGTTGGCCAACGTGGGCGTCATCGACCCCTTGAGCCTGGACGAGTACCGCGCGGCAGGCGGCTACGAAGGCCTGGCGCGGGCGCTGAAGATGACGCCTGAGCAGATTATCGACGAAGTCGACAAGAGCGGCCTGCGAGGCAAAGGAGGCGCCGGATTTCCCACTGGACGCAAATGGCGCACAGCAGCCGGCTACGACGTGTTCCCTAAGTACATCGTGTGCAACGGCGACGAAGGCGACCCGGGGGCGTTTATGGACGGATCCACCATGGAGGGATGTCCGCATGCTGTGCTAGAGGGCATGGCCATTGGTGCGTTGGCAATAGGGGCGGAAGAGGGCATCCTCTACATCCGTGACGAATACGCCCTTGCTCGCGACCACATACAGCACGCCATCGACGACGCTTACGCTGCAGGCATCCTGGGAGAGTCGGTTATGGGGTCGGGCCATCGGTTAGACCTGTCCATCGTGCGTGGTGGAGGCGCTTTTGTGTGCGGGGAGTCGACTGCGCTCATGGCATCCATCGAGGGACGTGTGGGCGAGCCGCGCGCCAAGTACATCCGCAGCGTGCAACGTGGTTTGTTCGACCATCCCACCGTGCTCAACAACGTGGAGACGCTTGCCTCCATCCCGGCCATCCTGCGCGACGGGGGCAGTGCCTATGCGCAGATAGGGACGGATAGCTCGAAGGGCACCAAGGTCTTCGCCATGGTGGGCAAGGTCAAGCACACCGGTTTGGTGGAAGTGCCCATGGGCACCACATTGCGCACGTTGGTGTACGACATAGGCGGAGGCATCATTGGCGACCGGCCGTTCAAGGCCATCCAAACCGGCGGGCCTTCAGGAGGCTGCATCCCCGAAAGCCTGCTTGACCTGCCGGTCGACTTCGACACGCTTACCGAGTACGGAGCCATGATGGGGTCGGGCGGCATGATAGTCATGGACGACTGCAGCTGCATGGTGGAAGTAGCACGCTACTACGTGGACTTCCTCTGCGAAGAAAGCTGCGGCAAGTGCACCCCGTGTCGTGAAGGCCTTCGCCAGATGCGCTCAATACTCACCGACATCTGCGAAGGACGCGGCAAGCCGGGCGACATCGAGCTGCTCGAGCGCATCGGCCACACCATGGAGGATGCGTCGCTGTGCGCTCTGGGCAAGACTGCGCCCAATCCGGTGCTGTCCACCATCCGCTTCTTCCGCGAAGAGTACGAGGCGCACATCTCCAACAAGGAGTGCCCGGCAGGCGTATGCGCCGCCCTTACCCAGTTCGCCATCGAAGCGGATGCCTGCACCGGCTGCGGAATGTGCACAAAGGCGTGTCCGGCGGGGGCCATTTCGGGTGATCGCAAGGAAGCGCACATGATAGATCCGGCGAAGTGCATTGCCTGCGGCAGCTGCCGCGAGGCGTGCCGCTTCGGCGCCGTGCTAACGACGAGGAGAACGGCATGAGCGAAATGCTGACCATTTCTATTGACGGTAAGGAATGCACGTGCAAGAAAGGCGAATACCTCTACGACGTCGCTAAACGCAACGGCATCTTCATTCCCACGTTCTGCCGCAGTGACGCATTCGAAGACCATCGTGCTTGCTGCCGTATTTGCATCGTGGAAGTCGAAGAAGGCGGCCGCACCAAGGTGGTCACTTCATGCGTGTACCCGGTGGAGCGGGAATGTAGCGTGCAGACGCGCTCCGAGAAGATTATGGAAGAGCGTTCGGTCGTCATGGCGTTGCTGGTCCACCGTGCACCCGAAGCGCCCAGCTTCAAGAACATGGTGGGCCGCATGGGCGCAACCGAAACCGACCGGCTGGTCACGCTCGACGGCGAAAAGTGCATCCTGTGCGGGCTATGCGTGCAGGCGTGCAACGCACTGGGAACGGGGGCTATCAGCACGGTAAACCGCGGTACCGAAAAGAAGATCGATACGCCTTACGGCAAGGGATCAGACGCCTGCGTGGGCTGCTTGAGCTGCGCGAATGTGTGTCCTACGGGCGCTATCGAATATAGCGAAACGGACACGACGCGCACCATCTGGAACCGCGACTTCGAATTGGTGCGGTGCGAAGAATGCGGGCAGGTCATGGGCACACAGAACTCCGTCGTCTTCGCTGCTGCAGATGAAGTCGTGCCCACGATGTGCGACTCCTGCCGCAAGAAGCATCTTGCCGACGAGATGATGGCCACCTACCGTTACGTGTAACTCGTCACGCCGCGTCTATAAGACAGGGGACGGAGGTCCGTCTTATTCCGCCAAGTCGACAGGTTCACAATGGCGGTACAGAAGCGCTATGCGCGAAATATCGAAGCCCTTTCCGAAGAGGAGTGCGTCCGCCTTGCTGGCAAGCATGTAACCGTTGTTGGTTGCGGCGGGCTTGGCGGCCTGGTGATAGAAGCGCTTGCTCGTATTGGTGTGGGCACCTTGCGCATTATCGACGGCGACGTGTTTGAAGAAAGCAATCTGAACAGGCAAATTGCATGCACCGAACAAGATCTTGGCTGCGAAAAAGCTCTAGTCGCCGCCGATCGTGTTGGGGCCATAAACAGCACGGTCTTGGTTGAGCCCCAGGTCTGCCTGCTTGCCGAAGACAACGCGGCGGAGCTGTTTGCGGGAACCGACTGCGTGGTGGACTGCCTGGATAACCTTGAAGCGCGTTTTTGGGCGGCGCATGCCTGTCAAGAGCTTGGCTTACCAATTGTTTATGGTGCTATTGCGGGGTGGTTTGGGCAGGTGTGCACTGTATTTCCCGGCGATCGATCGTTTGTTTCCATCTACGGCGAGGTGGGGGGCATAGTCAGCATCTAAGGCTTGGCAACCTCCCCTTCACCGCTTATGCAACGGCATCCTTCCAGGCGGCCGAAGTGGTGAAGGTGCTCCTGGACCGCCCTGGCCAGGTTCGAAACCGTCTGCTGATGATCGATCTGCTGGATGGTTCCTGCGAAGAGGTTGAGTTACACTAAGGCGTATGCCAAGCCAAGACCATAAAAGCATCGAACTCGATTGCGGCATTGCGCAGCAGCGTATCGTCAGCTGGCTTGAGGGCGAACTGCGCCTTCCGCACGAGGACGACGGCTACCGGTATTCACACGAAGGCACAACCTGCATTGCCCGCACGCAGCCACTAGAAAACCGCACCGTAGGTACGGTGTCAATCGAGCGTACCGCGCTTTACATAGAAGGCGAAGCCGACGCCGTTGCTGCCTTCATGCACCTTTTCACCCTCCGCTTCATTTCCGCTGGCGGTTAGTATAGGACAGGTCAAATCCCCACAAAAGTTTTGCTAAAACGGGGGACAGTAGCTTGCTTGTCCATATTTCGGGAGGGTATTGCCGCAACCGATGGAACGGAGAAACGAACTCATCATGCAGTCGGCGCATAGGTGGCTGATATCGGGATCGGCATTGGCAGACAGGCCCGTCAGCGCCGTGGCGAACTCTTTTACTATCCCGCCAAAGCCAGCCGTCGGGCCAGCTCCTGGTCTGCTCGGTCCACCAACCAGTCATTAATGACAGCCATAGAAGCAGCTATTGCTAATGATACTGTCAGATGGAAGGTTCTATTCACCCTTCTTCTGTCTTGTGTGTCTTGGTTGGATGCATTGCCGCTTCCTGTCCTCCCGCATTAAACCTTGGCCTCAATAGTGCTTGCGGACGGTGCCGGGGGACTCTAGGCGGTAGCCGCCAAGCTGTTCGATGCGCATGCGGAACTCGTTGCTTGCAAGCACATCCAGCAGCGCGTTTACCATAGGAGTATCCCACGCGTAGTCGGGAACGATCAGGTCGTATTGCTCTTCGCATACTGGCACGAAGTCCAGCCCGTACATCTTGGCGGCAGAGTAGATTCCCATGCCCGCATCCGCGCTCCCCGCTTCCACCAGGGCGGCAACGGCTGTATGCGTGAATTCTTCGTGGTCGTAGCCATAAATGTGCGTCGAATCGATGCCGTCTTGCCCGCAAAGGTAGTCGGACAAGATGCGCGTGCCGGAGCCCTTCTGGCGGTTCGCGAAGCTGCGGCCCTCCTGCGTTAGGTCCGCCAGGCTGCGGATACCCAAGGGGTTGCCCGGTGCCACCATCAGCCCTTGCTGCCGGAAGACGCATTCAACCTGCCGCACGCCGCCGTTCGGAAAATGCGTTTCCAGATAGGGTTCGTTGTACGTGCCCGTTTCCTCGTCAACTAGGTGAATGCCGCCGCAGTGGTTCTCGCCTCGTTTCGCGGCCATGATGGCGCCCATGGAACCCACGTGCGTCGACGCCACGGACAGCTCGGGCCAACGGGCATGCATCAGTTGCGCCACTTCGTCGATAAGCGGGTCGTGGCTGCCGATGACCACAAGCGACTTCGCCAGCTCTTCGGGGCTGCGCAACAGACGTATCCGCGCCGTGCCGCCCGCTTCAAGACCTTCGCTGTTCTGGGGTATGCGCAAGATGCCGTCTGCCTTCACGAACGAAGTGACCACGCCCGCGCCGCGTGAAAGGGGCGTGGCGACCACCTTGTGCCCCACTTGTCCAAGTCGAACCCGAACGAATTCTTCATGCTTGAGCGAAGACACGCAGGGCCGCGCAAGCATAGCATCAAGGGATTGCGGTTGGCGAACAGGGCACCCCAGAAGCATCTCGATGATGGGCTTCACCAGCTCTTCTACGACAATGATGCCGCTCACGGGGTAGCCGGGCACTCCCACGACGGCAGTAGTGTCAGAATAGCCCAAGATGGCCGGCTTGCCCGGTTTGACGGCAATGCCATGGAACAGCACCTCTCCCAGTTCCGCAATCGTTTCGCGTGAGTAGTCGTCGCGCCCTGCCGAAGAGCCAGCGTTGACCAGCACGATGTCGCACTCGTCGACCGCGTGCTGGAGCGTGTCGCGTAAAAGACTTTGCTCGTCGGGCATAATTGGGTAGACAACAGGACGGGCGCCCCATTGTGCAACCATCCCGGAAAAGATGGTCGAGTTGAACTCCATCACGTCCCCTGGCTTCGGGTTAACGGAAGGGGCAACAACTTCGTCGCCAGTGGGGATAATGCCTACCTTTGGTCGCGCAAAAACTGGCACCTCCAGGATTCCTGCGGCAAGCAGTGCGCCCATGGCAGCTGGCTCGACGCGCACGTTCGACGTAAGCAGCATTTCCCCTGCGCAAATGTCCTCGCCAATTTGACGAACGTTGTCCCAGGGAGTGGACGTGGAGTAGAGGGTGACCGGGCATGCACCCAAGGATGCAATGTCGTCCCCCTCTGCGAACACCACGTCTTCGACCATAACTACGGCATCGCAGCCTTCCGGAAGCGGGTCTCCCGTGTCCACGACGACATAGCTGCCCGCCCCAAGGGTTACAGGTGTGGTGGCGGTGGCCCCAAACGTTGCTTTTGCATCAAGGGCGATGCCGTCCATGGCGCATGCATGGTAGTGCGGGGCAGAAATGGCGGCGTAAAGCGGTTCTGCCGTCACGCGCCCAAGCGCCTCTCCTACAGGCACCATCTCTGCATGAAGTGCCATTCCCTGTTTCTGCAATACTGCCAGGAATTCATCGCGTGCCTGGTCAAGTGGTGTGTTGCTCAAATAGTCGAAAGCCATGATTGTCTCCTTCGCGGTCCGCCGTGTCGGCCTGTGTATCCTCTGCGAAACCCCACAAGGGGTGCACTATCCACCTTCGTCCACTACCTGAAGGGCTCTAGGCAAGCTCACATCCTTGCCAGCGGTCGAAAAGCGTTACCTCTACAAGAGCGCCTGCAGCCAAACCCTCTGTGTCGCGAGCAATCTCAAGGTACCCATTTGCGGTGCAAAGCTGGGAAATGAGCCCCGATTTGCTGCGAATGGGGACCGCGCGCAACCGAGTGGCGTGTTTGCCGTTCGGCATCGATTCCAGCTCCACAGGCACCAGTTCGCTGCGACCATGATTAGAGGGGAGCCCTTCTGCAAGCACGGCGGGCGTGCGTCGCGCAAAGAAGCCAGGCATCAAGAGTGGTGCAGCCAGCTCCAGGAACATGAAGTAGGCAGCCACCGGATGACCGGGGAGGCCGAACACAGGCGCCCCATTCGCGTCGGCGCACAGGGTGGGTTTGCCTGGCTTCACCGCGACGCCGTGGAACAGAAGGTCTCCCACATGGGAAAGCACGCGGGCCGTGTTGTCTTTCTGCCCTGCCGAAGATCCCCCTGAAACAAGCACTGCATCGCAGGTTTCAAGCGCGCCCTCCACAGCGGCAAGCAGCGCGTCGTAGGAGTCGGGCACGATGGGAAAGCAGGAAGGCTCCGCACCGCATGCGCGTATGGCGGCGGCTAGTAGTGGCGCGTTCACGTCGCGCATCTGAGAGGCAGCGGGGGTCCTGTCCGCCTCGATTATCTCGTCTCCTGTCGAAATGACTCCGACTCGGACGGGCTTGCGAACCAGGCATCGGGTCATTCCCAAGCTTGCGAGCGTCCCTACATGGTGGGGCTGCAGCAGCGTACCCGACTTCACAAGAACGCTACCCGGTGCGGCGTCGTCGTTTTCGAACACGATGTTGTCGCTCGGGGCAACAGAGGATGCAATGCCGACGGTTCCGTCGCCGTACTCCTCGCAGTATTCCAGCATGACCACGGCATCGGCGCCTTGGGGAATCTTGCCGCCGGTGGGTATGCGCACACATGCGCCGGGCGGGCAGGCAACGTCAACCTCTTCGCCCATCTCCACTTCGCCTGCAAGGGCAAGCAGGGCAGGCAGCGCATCCGAGCACCCGAACGTGTCGGAGGCACATACGGCGAACCCGTCGACGGTTGAACGATCGAACGGCGGCACCCCTTCGCTTGCCACTACATCTTCCGCAAGCACGCGGGCTGCGGCTTGGTCGAAGGGGACGGCCTCCGTTCCGGCACCGAATCCAGCGAAGCGTTCACGCAGGAGCCTCTTGGCATCTTCGATCGACACAACCTCTAGCATGTCAACCCCTCCGTCTAGCGTGCACCCTGTAGAAAGGGCTCTTCTCCAAAAACCCTATCCCAGCACATGGGCCAACGCAAACAGGCTGAACACTGCTGCGAAGGCGCATGCCCCCGCACGCACCGCATTGCGCCATGAGCGGTCGATTCCCAGGTCCTTCAGCAGCGACTTGCTTCCCGTCCAGATATGGGAAGCAAGCAGAGCTGCCAGCGCAATCGTCCAGGCCGCGCCTTCGGCAGAGTGAAGTGCCGCAATGGGACCAAGGGTGCGGATGCGGCCTATGTGCACGCCCACCACAGCAGCAAGCGCTATGCCCGTTGCCCACTTTAAGGCAAGGTGGCGCTTCTTCTGCACACTCGGTGGACGAACGGTGTCGGTAAGCTGCTCGAAACTAGTGGCTATGCACAAGACAACATGGATGCCTACGAGCACCATGCCTGCCCACACAATCCATGTTGCAGGCGAGGGCACGGCAAAAAACCCTTGCAGGCTGCCCAGCAAGCCATGAGCAAGAAAGAAGCACACAATGGCAGCCGAAACAACGCCATTTGCTCCCCGTGTTGTAATGCGCTTTCTCATGCCCTTCATTGTAGATGAACCTCTATAGACTAACCGCAGTTATTCGACCAGGCCCACAGAGCGCATCCCGGAAGGCAGGACCGCCGTCCATCCAAGACCGCGCAGGCCGAAGGGGGCTAGCAGGCAGAACAACACCAGCCAAGAAGCGGGGGGCGCAAGAAGCAATCGAAAAGTCAGACTTCAAGTTCCGAAACCGCAGTGCAACTACAGCTGCCAGTACGAAAGGAACGACCGCCCCTCTTCGGTGACAGGATGCTCGAGTACTTCGCCTACGGCGCCCTGCTCCACCAGGCGGCCTTCATGGAGCATGATAGCCTGGTCGGCGATGCGTTTTGCCTGGGCGGGCGCGTGCGTGGCAACCAGCATCAGGCAGCCGGTGCGCAACCGATAGTCAGCAAGCGCAGACTCTACCTGGAGCGTGCCTGCGATGTCCATTGAGGCTGTCGGCTCGTCAAGCAGCATCACATCCAAGTCGCTTACCAGGATGCGGGCAAGGGCAACACGCTGTGCCTCGCCGCCCGAAAGAGTGTTGCCGCGCGCCCGTGCAAGCTCCCCCATGCCCACAGCAGACAGGGCGTCCGCAACGCGCCGGTCCACTTCCTGCTTGGGTAGTCCAGCAGACGCAATCGCCATTGCAACGTTCTTCTCGACCGAATAGCCGAACACATAGGGCTTCTGCGGCATGTAGCCCACACGCACCTGATTTCGAGTTACGACACCCGAAACGTCGATGACCCCTACGTTGGGCTTCGATGTTCCAGCAAGTGCCCTGAGCAGCGTGGTTTTACCGCTGCCGTTAGAACCGATAAGCGCATAGGAAACGCCCGAATCAAGAGCAAGCGAGTCGATGGACAGCACAACACGGTTTCCGTACTGCTTGCGAAGACCTTCAACAAGGACGCTGAATCTTCTACTCATGGCCATCACCGTTTTGTGACGTATCGGCATTGTGAATGGCGTTTTCGTCCTGCGGTGCACCATATTGGGACGTGCTGGCACTCAACATTGCTCTAGCATCAGGTGCGGCGTTCCCCCCTAAAACTCCGCCGCGGGTAAGCCTGCGCACTCCGCGGTTTTTGAACGGTGCAGTGCGCTCCTGCAGAGAAAGAGCGATGGAATTGATGATGAACGAGACAGCTAGCAAAACGATGCCGAGCGCGATGGCGTACTCGAAATGCCCCATGTTCGTTTCGAGCATGATGGCAGTGGTCATGACACGAGTCTTGTATTGCACGTTTCCGCCAACCAGCATGACCGCGCCTACTTCGCCAATGGAGCGTCCGAAGGCTACGAAGGCTATAGAAAGCAAAGGGGAGCGGCACTCGTAAAGCAGCGCGTGCAGTTCACGTGCGAAAGAAAGGCCCATGCCATGGGCGGTTTCGTGCACTTGTGGAGC
>JAFUCW010000155.1 GCA_017459485.1 Eggerthellaceae bacterium
CCAAGTTCAAGAAGGCCATCATCGTGGGCGGACCAGTAGCCCTGCCCGCCTCGGTCGTGACGCAACTTGCAGGCGCCGGCATCCCGAGCGCCTCGGTCACCCGCCTGGCCGGCGTCCATCAATACGCTACCAGCCGAGTGATCGCCGAATGGGCCATGGGCAAGCTCGCAAACGGAACGGGCGGCAAGACGGGCCTCTACTATTACTCCTCCATCCGCTTCCAGCCGAACCTGAAGCTTGGGATCAACAATTTGGGCATCTCGCGCGGCGATGCATGGTACGACGCGCTGGCCGGGGCTGCACTCTGCGGCAAGAACCGTTCGGTCATGCTGCTTGCCGACGCCAAGGCCCAATCCAACACCGCAGTAGTGGCTGCTAACAAGGCCTCCCTATACCGTGCCTACATCTTCGGCGGTCCGGTCGCTGTCTCCTCCGGAACAGAGGCTGCGTTGAAGAAAGCCTCGCAATAGCGCAACTTCGCAATAGCGCATACTGGTCGAGCAGGCTCGCGCACATGCTGCAAGATTGCCAATACGCGTCATTCATCTGTTGCGTATCATGTTCTCGCTACGGAACACATTGCGCAATCAACGCACGGCCTTGAACGACCACAAGTCCGAGTACGCTTTCCCCAAAGCCCCCCGCACCACAGAGAAGCGCCCCTGCCTCAACGAAGAGGCAAGGGCGCTTAATCTACTAACTTATGGCTGCGTTGATTTACACGGCCTTCTTGGCAACCTCCACAAGGGCAGCGAACGCGTTGGGGTCGTTGACGGCCATGTCGGAGAGCACCTTGCGGTCAAGCTCCACACCGGCCTTCTTCAGGCCATTCATGAACACCGAATAGCTCATGCCGTTTTGGCGGGCGCCCGCATTGATGCGCGTAATCCACAGGCGGCGGATTTCGCGCTTCTTGTTGCGACGGTCGCGGTAGACGTATTGAAGCGACTGTTGCACCTGCTCCTTGGCGGCGCGGTACGAACGCGACTTCGCGCCATAGTAGCCCTTGGCGCGCGCAAGGGTGGTGCGGCGCTTCTTATGCGCATGAACTGCTCGTTTGACTCGTGCCATTCTCTACACCTCCTTACCTGCGGCCCAGGTTGCGGGCCAACACTTTCTGATCCGCCGTGGACACTTCGGTCTCGTGGCGGAAATTGCGCTTGCGCTTCTGGCTCTTCTTGGTCAGGATATGGCTCTTGTAGGCTTTCGAGCGCATGATTTTGCCGGAACCGGTAACGCGAAAGCGCTTGGCGGTCCCGCGATGGGTCTTCATCTTGGGCATGCTCACCCTCTCCTTTCGACTTTATGCCCCAGCTGCATCCTGTGCAGCTTCGGCGGCCTTCTCGGCGGCGTCCTGGGCGGCTTTCAGCGCAGCCCCCACCGCCGTTGTTTCCTGCTCTTCAGGAGCGGCTTCACCAACAGGTGCAGGTTCCTTCGCACCTTGGGCCTTCGCCTCCTGCTTTGCATCCTTTTTCTTTCCAGCACCAGCCAATGGCGCGATCATCATGTGCATGTTGCGCCCTTCCATCTTCGGCTGGGACTCGATCGCGGCAACATCTTTCAAATCGTCAGCAAGGCGCTCAAGGATGGACAGGCCCTGTTCAGGATGGGCCATTTCGCGGCCGCGGAACATAATGGTGATCTTCACCTTGGAGCCGGAATCCAAGAAGCGCAGCACGTGCTTCTTCTTGGTCTCGTAGTCGCCCACGTCGATCTTCGGGCGGAACTTCATCTCCTTGGTTTCGATCTTGGACTGGTTCTTGCGTGCCTGCTTGGCCTTGATGGCTTGGTCGTACTTGAACTTGCCATAGTCCATGATCCTGCAAACCGGCGGGTCGGCGTTCGGGGCAATCTCGACCAGGTCAAGACCCTCGTCGTCTGCAATTTGCTGGGCAGAGGAAATCGGGTAGATGCCCATCTGCTCTCCGTCGTAGCCGATCAGCCGCACCTCGCGTGCACGGATCTCTTCGTTGAGCCTTGGCTCCTGTGCTGCCAAAAGCAACCTCCTTCGCATCGTTTGCCATTGCATGCGCTCGTTTGCGCACGGTGGATACGAATCGCACAAATTCCGAACCCGCATCCACTGCAACAAAAAACCCGCGTGCAAGCGGGTGGAGACATTCCGCGCCGAAGCGCTCAAAGTGAATATCGTGCCAACCCATCAGCTTGCGCCGAACCAGGTGGGGGTGCTGCCCCGCTTGTTGCAACCAGCGTATGGTACCACGAATTGCACGCAACCGCCAACCAGCATGCCCGCACGCCGCCCAATTGTGAAGCATGTTCCACAATTGCGTGGCCTCTGTCCGATTGGAGGACGATGGACAAAGTGTCGCCGTTTCCCAAAGAACCCCTTGAGCGCACGCAGCCCCGCCCCGTCAAGAGCACCCTTTCGAGTGCGTCGCTCGACGCCTGCACGGCCCCTTCAGCGCGGTAATTAAAGGCGCGGCATTTCCTGCATCATGCGGTCGATGGCGGCAACGATGGCCTTTGCGGTGCCGTTGTTGTTCATGGATGGCTCGGTGGTGGCATGCATCGCCAGAAGGTAGGTGCGCCCGCTCCCATCACGCACGATTGCCGCGTCGTTGTGAAGAGGCCCCGATCCAAAGCCCGTAGGATGCCCGCCGGGTTTGCTGTACACGCTGCGGTAGCCGGAAAGCTCCTGGCGGATGTAGGACCATTCCGAATGCGAGAAGACCCGGCGCCACGTATCCACAAAGCGACCGCCCGATTGCTCATAGGACTAGATCTTCGCCCAGATGCGCGCAAGATTGCGTGCCGTGGTAAAGGGATACCACTCCCCTGCCATATGGCTCAGACCGATGCTGCCAAGCCATTGGGCGAACCCTCCATTGCCGAAGCGCGAGCGCAAGCTTTCGTACGCAACGTTGTTGGAATGAACGACGGTGTTCTCTACGAGCGACGCCACGTCCCCATAGCTAACCCTGCCCTGCTCGATCAGGTCCTGGAAAATGTACGTAACGTAGGCGGCCTTGAACGTGGACGCCCCATGGAACCGAGCGTCGGCGCGCATTGCAAGCGTCGAACCGGTCCCAAGGTCGGCAGCAAGAAAATTCACAGTCCTGCCGTTGTTCCACGCCCGTGACAGCGCATCCATCAACTGCTGGCGTGCACCTTGGCTTGGCGCGTAGGGCATCCCTCGCATGTTCGCCACCGGTTCGCCCGAGGTCCATGCGGTGTCGACGATAGCTTTGATCGAGCCAAGGTCGCCAGCATTGACCCAAGTCTTCGTCAGGCGCCATTTATGAGCAAGGTCGCCCGTTTCCTTCGAAGCGACCACGTTCGTGCCAGCAGGGGCCTTCGCCGTAGCCGCCCCGAGCTCCAATCCCGACGCCTTGTTGGTGAACACCAAACCCCAGTCGGACAAGCGCACGTTCCAGATTTGCGCATCGTTCGACGCATTGTTCGACAACCGCACGTTGCGGACCGATGCCGCCGAAGACGAATCCGCTTCAAGCGCAGTTCCCGAAAGGGCCATGACAATGCGGTAGCTGTCGCCTCCCAGGGGAACGACGGCGAACTTCTGCGCATTGGTGCCGTTTGGGTAGTAGAGCTGCGCGTTTGCCCCGTTGTCCCACGAACCCCCTGCCACGTCGAGCATCGCACCGGACGCGCGCGATGCAATCGTGTAGAGCCCGCGCCCGATCAAGGTGCTCTGGCGCACGGGGCGGAAGCGCTGCGAGAGGTGTCCAGTGTATTCAGCGGTCGCCAGCTTCGCCCCGTCCGCAGCCACGCTCCCCGATACCTGAATTACCCTGCCGGTTGCAACGTTGGTGGCAACGATGCCCACACGCCACGACAGCCGCCATTGCTGGGCCTTGGCCGCCGCGCCGCTTGCCCGTAGCTGCTGGACCACGCGGCCCGACGCGTCCGCAAGGAACCTGCCTGACGCAACCGACTTGAAGGTATAGATGTCTCCTGCGACGCGCTCGACGAAAAAGCGTTGCGCGGGAGAGTCGTTCGACCGGAATAGCTGTGCAGCAGCACCCTGCGCCGTGGAACCCGAAGCGATGTCGATGGCGCTGTACGTAGGCGCAAGCCTTGAGTAGAACGTGTACGTCCCATCCGATAGCAGCGGAACCTTCTTGAACGTGAATGTCTGGTCCGCAGCGTTGCGAACCCTGCCTACATAGACGTTGGAGCCGTTTTCGACGGTGGGTCCATGAACCGTAAGCCGGTAGCCCGAAAGCTTGCTGGTCAGAGAATAGGTCCCATCTTGGTTCTTCGTAATAGCCCACCGCTGGGCGCTGGTGCCGTTGTATGCGTGCTGCCACACGTTGGCAGAGGGCACATGCAAGCCGTATGCCACATCCAGAAACATCCCGGACCCAACACTCGAGATCACGTAGAAGCCGTCCGATCCGTAAGTGATAGCCCACCGCTGGGCAGCGGATTGGTTGTTGGAGAAGACCTGCACGTTTGCACCCGCATCGGGCGATCCCCCCGAGACATCCAGCATTTTGCTCGACCCCATGCTCGACTCGATCTCGTAGATGCCGTTTTCAAGCACCTTGCCTGCGCTTTTCACCTGCGGATGCAGGTTAATGAACGTGAAGCGCTGCGCCTTGGAAGCGTTGCTGGACCAGATTTGGAGGTTGACGCCATTCCACCACCCGCCGCCTGCACAATCGAGCACCAACCGGGGATTGAGCGCAGACTGAAGGATGTAACCTGCATTGGTGGAAACGACCTTCCACTTCTGTGCAAGCGTGCCGTTGGTTCGGCTCAACTGCACGTTTGAACCAGCCGACGCCGCACCCCATTGCACGTCCAACGCAAGACCAGATCCCAGGTTGACAAACGTGTAGTACCCCTTGTTGTCGTGGGTGATGCGCCACGACTGCGCCGCCGTACCGTTGGCGCCGTAGAGCTGGACGTTGGTGCCGTCCGCCGTGCCCCCACCTTGCGCATCGAGCACCATCGCGTCGGTGTCGGTTCGCCGAATAAGGTAGTCGCCAGGCGCAATGGGCGTCACGCTGGTGCCAGGGGCCGTAGTGAACACCGGGGCAGACGCAGCTTCGTCGGCCAGCGCAGTGCCGGGAACCGCCGCCAACAAGGCAACCGAAAGCACGGCCGAAACTGCAGCTGCCAACGCAGCAAACAGCAGGCCCGAAATCTTTGATAGGAATCCCCCGAACCGACAGCCACCAGAAGCATCGCCGTCGAAACGGGCCTTGTAACAACCAGCCAGTCCCATATTGCACTCCTCAATCAAGCTGATGAGATTGTAGCGCAAAAGAGAACACGCGCCCGAAGCTTGTTGTATGCAGTGTTTTCCATGCACGAAACCGGATTTCGGCTGCGTGAGCAACGGAAGGCCCTGTCCGGGATATTACCCCTTGAAGGCGTCCCTGGGAACATCCCATCCGGGGCCACGCACCATTCGTCGTCCCATCCGGG
>JAFUCW010000156.1 GCA_017459485.1 Eggerthellaceae bacterium
GGGGCAAGATTGCGCACGCTGCGCCCTTTCGCTAATGATAAAAATGAACCAGGTACAAATTTATCATTGCCTGCGATGCCTTGTGGGATGGGCCGCTGCTGGTTGGATGTATCGTTTGCAGAATGTGGGTGCCTTTTCCGTATGGCAACAAGATGGGTACAAGCTGAAACGTGCCTGATGACGGGTGCTAGAATGTGCGTGTCTTAAACCATAGGAGAAAGGTCGTACGGCGATGACCGAAGACCAGGATTTTACCCGCGATCTGCCTCAAGAGGGCGAACAGCCCCACGATTCTGCGCAGCCCCGTCAGGACGAGCAGGCCCAAGAACCTGCGCTGCCCTGCCAGGACGAACAGCCTCAAGAGTCCGCGCTGCCCCAGCAAGGCGATCTGCTCCAAGGCTCCGAACAGGCTCAAAGCCGCTTTTCGGGTAAGGCTGCGGCGGACCTTGAGCACACGCAAAAGGCGGTGGGCAAGGTTGCCTACGCTGCTTCAGAGGTGCGCGACTTGCTTGACGGCATGCTGTTTTTGGATGCTTCTGGCGAAGAAAGCGAAGAAGAGGTCGGCTATGCCATCGTCGACATGAAAGCAGCGGGCGACTCCGGCGCCGCCATTGGGGGTGCAGAGATTGACGCGTTTGGCGCGGCACAGGCTGCGCAGGCGCTCCAAGCTTCTCAGGCGCAGTATGCATCTCCGCAGGTCCAGCAGCAGCCGTCGCAGCCGCCCTTGCAATCCCCGCAGGCCCAACCGACGCAGCCGCTGCCCGCGCAGCCCCCGTTGAACGATCAGCCAACGCAAGAGTTGCCGCTGACGTCTTTGCCGCAAGCGCAGGCGCCGCAAGGCCAGCCCGAAGCGGGTCAGCAGCCCTTGGGCCAGATGCAGCCGAATCAGACGCTGCTGCCACAGGAGCAACAGGTGTCTGATCAGGGATATTGGCGTGGCTTCGTTCCCTACGACCAACAAGCTGCTGCTTTCGGCCAGCAGGCAGCTCCTTACGGACAGGGAGCGCAGCCGCTTGCACAGCAAGCGGGGCAGCCTACTGGGCAGCAGGCCCCTCGGGCTTACCAGGGGCCAGCAGACTACGGCCAGGGCGCACTGCCTATGCAGCAGCCCCTTCAGCCGACCCAGCAGATGCCTCAGCCATACAGTCAGCAGCCCCTTTTTCAGCAGGACCCTTACGGTCAGCAGCCCGCTCCCTACGGGCAGGGGGCGCAGCCCCTTCAGGACACGCGAAGCGCATACGGCGCGCAGCCAGGCGAAGCGCCTTACCAGCAGCCTGCCAACCAGCCTTACCAGCAGCCGGGTGCGGCGCCCTACCAGCAGCCAGGTGAAGCGCCCTACCAGCAGCCGGCATCTCAGGCGTATACGCCGCAGCTGCAGCAACCTGCGCCCTACGTTCCCGCCAGCGACTTGACCGTGCCCCAGCAGCCGAACACCCCTGCTTACGCCAAGACGAAAAGCCCTGTGCTTCCCATTGTGCTTGCGGTTGTCGTCGGCCTTGTGTGCATTGGCGCTGCAATAGGGATCGGGCGCTTCATCTCCGACAATGCGAGCGACTCGAACAGCGAATTCTACGACCAGCTGACTGGCGCCGGGAGCAGCTCTTCGGGCGGCGACTCGGAGAGCAGCTATTACCAAGACCACGACTGGGGGCAGGGAAGCGGCCGTGACTCGTCAGGCAATGGCGGTGGTGCAAGTCCCGATGGCCCTGGTTCGTCCAATGGCCTTGAAGACAGCTGGAGCCCCGACGAGCTGTTCGACCTGTTCTACGGGGACGGTTCGGGGGCATCCCATGTCGAAGGCGGCGACGTGGACGCCGACGATGGGGAACTGCACCATGCATGGGACAAGAATGTATCTTACTCGTA
The DNA here is from genome assembly GCA_017459485.1 of Eggerthellaceae bacterium. Taxonomy (GTDB): domain Bacteria; phylum Actinomycetota; class Coriobacteriia; order Coriobacteriales; family Eggerthellaceae; genus CACXMZ01. Next base: position 1,867 of record JAFUCW010000156.1, read on the forward strand.
TACCGAAGAGTCGTACAACGAGTCCGGCTTGGAGAAGATCGACTTCTATGGCAAGAACGTCTCCTACGACTTCGACGTCAGGTACCCGCAGCTTTCTGGCGACATCCCCAATTTGGATGCCCTCAACGCGGCGATCAAGGCTAAGGCCATGGAGACCGTCGAGAAAAGCTACCTCAATCCCACCAACGACGCGAAGAAACTGGTGGAATCCTTCGCGCCCGAAGTCGAGCTTTCCGACAACCGCAGCGGCTCGAGCAGCTCTGGTGCGGCGGTGGGCGCGCTCCTGGCAAGCTCTGTCGACTACGCCATCATGTACAACAACGAAGACTTCATCAGCATTGCGTTTTCCGACGAGTACGCGCTGGGCTCGCGTTTGGGCGGGTTCATCTCTCTGCGCACCGTCAACGCGAACCTGAAAACGGGCGAGCTCTACGAAATAGGCGACGTCATAAGCGTGAACCAGGAGATTGCAAGCGCGTTCGCAGACAATCTTACGCGCTACGACAACGGGTCTGCCCTGCGCATTGCAGGACGCGAGAATCTGGTGAAATCCCTGATGGGGGAGGGCAAGCTTGCAGGCGACGTGGCAACAACGTTCTTCGTGGACGGCAACGGCAAGGTGAACCTAGGCGCGACGTATGGGTTCGGCAGCGACAGCATGACCGCGCGCGGCTGGTGGGACTACACGCTTACCGACGCGCAACTGGATGCTGTGAAGAAGGACTCGAGCATGTGGGACCTGATTGCAGCGAGTGCGCCCCAGCCCGAAAGCGACCAGGCGCTTGCTCCGGACGCTCCTGCGGGCGAAGCGCAGAACGGCGAAGCTCAGAACGGCGAACCGCAAAACGGCGAAGCGGCTGGTCCGCCTCCCGAGGGTGGTGAACAAGCGTAAAGGTGCGCCGCCTGGGATAACCGCCGTGCGCTTGGCGGCTTGAACTGGTAAAGTGGCAATATGGCAGAGTGACATCAAGCTGTGCCAAACCGAAGAGAAGGACAAGGTATGACCGAAGACAAAAAGATTCCCGAAGAAGCAACGGACGTGTCCAACCCCTTTCTTTCGGATGCCGAATCCGAACCGCTTGTCGACGTGGCGGACACCCCGCTCGATGCGGCTACAGAGGTTGTGTCTGAACCGGTTGTCGAAGCTGTAGCAGATGCTGCCCCCGAAGTCGCGCCCCAGGTGTTCTCCGACGCGGAGCCCAACGGAGCCGACGCATTCTTGGCTCCGGCAGATTCGGCTGCCGATGCGCTGTCCGCACACGCTGTCGAATCCGTTTCCGATCCAGCCGCGCAGCAGCCCTTCGCTTCCGAAGAGCCTGTTGCCACCACGGCGTTCTCGCAGCCCTACCTGGCGGACCAGCAGGCAGCTCCCCAGCAGGATGTAGTGCAGGGTCAGCCCTTCGACCAGGGCCAGCAGCCCATTGGCCAGATGCAGCAGCCCTTCGACCAGGCACAGCAACCATTTGAGACGGCCCAGCAGCCCTACGACCAGGCCCAGCAGCCCTACGACCCCACGCGCCAGAGCTACCAGCAACCCTTCGATCAGGTGCAGCAGCCCTACAGCACCGACCCGAACAACTACACCCACACGCAGCAGGCTGCCTACCAGCAAGGCTACCAGCAGGCCCAGCAAAGCTACGCTCCTTCGGTGGCCCCGCAATACGGGGCGCCCGCCGGATCCGATCCGGGCACAGCTCCACTGATCATGGGCATCATCTCCATCGTGTGCGCCGTAGTATTGTGGCCGACGGTGATCGGCCCCGTCGTGGGTATCATCTTGGGCGTCATAGGCATCGTCAAGGCTCGCAGTGCCCAGCAGATCATGCCTCAGAGCACGCGCGCCAGACCGGGCAAGATCACCAGCATCATTGGCTTGGTGCTCTCCATTCTCTCCGTGCTTTTCGGAATCATGCTTACCGCAATGGTCATGTTCGGCATGAGCCAGATGGACGAATCCGACTTCGACATGCTCCAGGAAGAGGTTCTCAAAGAGCTGCGCGAAGAAGGCTACGACATACCTGGCTACATGGGCAGTTCCGGCTCGGGCACGTTCAACGTTACCTCTGACCAGGGAGCGTATACCTTTGTCCTCGACGATGCTATCGAAGCTTAGAAAGGTCTGAGGGGGGTTCCTCCTGTCCGGACTTGAAGCCAACGGGCAGGAAAGAGCGTTCATCTCCAATTGCCTGACGGGCGCCTCTCTCCGGGGCGCCCATTTTGCACATATGTTACCGGCGGATCACGGGGACAGGGCCATTTTTCGCCTGAAGACAGAACTTTTGCCAAGCATACACGTTTGTGCACGGTTCAAGAGGCGTTTTCGCCATGCATGCTGCCGCTTGCGAAATCTACGACCTGGGGAAACGTGTTTTGAGCGCTTCTTGCAGGTGCATTTGGGGGCCGTTCCATCGTGCACAAACGTGTATGCTTGGCATAAAGCTCCGATGTTGCAGAAACTCGTGACAATGGGGGCAGTATAATAGCCACCCGTGAAGCAAACATTCGATATAACAGGTATGACGTGCGCGGCGTGTTCGGCGCGGGTGCAGAAGGCGTCCGAAGGAGTGGACGGCGTGGCGCATGCCGCGGTGAACTTGCTCAAGAACAGCATGGATGTCGAGTACGCCGAAGGGGCCGACGAAGCCCAGGTGGCAGCCGCCATTTGCGTGGCGGTGGACAAGGCGGGTTACGGCGCTGCCCTCCGGACAGGATCGGGGGGTGCAGGCGCCCAGGCTGACGGAGCGGGTGGATCGTCTTTCGCGACTGCTGCAGGTGCAACGAGTGCGGCACGCCAGGCAGAGGCGAAGCGCATGCGCACCCGCCTGGTCGTCTCTCTTGCGTTCGGCATACCGCTGTTCTACCTTTGCATGGGCCACATGTTCGGCTGGCCGGTGCCGCTTTCCAGCCACGAGCCCACGCAGATGTTTGCTTTCGCGTTCATCCAGCTGCTTTTGCTCCTGCCCATCGTGTTCGTGAACTTCAGCTACTTCAGCAAAGGGTTCAAGACCCTGTTTCACGGTGCGCCCAACATGGACTCGCTCATTGCTTTAGGGGCGGGCGCTTCGATCCTCTACAGCCTCTATGGCATGTTCGTCATGGGCGCGGCGCTCGGTGCGGGCGACCACCATGCGGCGCACAACGCCATCGAAAACCTTTACTTCGATTCCGCAGGCACCATTTTGTCCCTGATCACCCTGGGAAAGTACTTCGAAGCGCGTGCGAAGGGCAAGACCACAGGCGCGATAGAAGCGCTCATGGACCTTTCCCCGAAGACCGCCCTGGTGCGGCGCGACGGTGCGGAGGTCGAAGTGCCCACCGCCCAGGTGCGCGCGGGTGACCTATGCGTGGTACGCGCCGGTGCGTCGGTGCCGTGCGACGGCGTGGTGGTGGAAGGTGCGGGCAGCGTTGACGAAAGCGCCATCACGGGCGAAAGCGTGCCGGTGGACAAACAGCCGGGCGACGCGCTGACCGGAGCCACCGTCAACACCACGGGCTGGATGCTCATGGAGGCCACCAAGGTCGGAGACGAAACTGCGCTTGCCCAGATAATCCGCCTGGTCGACGAAGCCACGTCCACCAAAGCGCCCATCGAGCGCATGGCCGACAAGATCGCCGGTGTCTTTGTGCCCGTGGTCATAGGCATTGCGCTGGTCACGTTCGCGGTGTGGATGATCATCGGCGGAGGGTTCGAAGCCGCCATCAACCATGCCATAACCGTGCTGGTTATCAGCTGCCCCTGCGCGCTGGGGCTTGCCACGCCTACGGCCATCATGGTGGGCACGGGCCAGGGGGCCAAGCACGGCATCCTGATCAAGTCGGCCGAAGCGCTGGAGACGGCGCATGCCACCAGCGTGGTCGTGTTCGACAAGACCGGCACGATCACCCAGGGTACGCCCCAGGTCACAAGCGTGTTTCCCGCAGCAGGCGTTGACGAAGGCGACCTGCTGTTCGCGGCACTTGCCATAGAGGGCAAGTCCGAACATCCCCTTGCGCGTGCGATCGTGGATCATGCGCGTGCGCTTTTGCCCGACCGTGCAGCCGCGTTGGACGACGTGAGCTTCGACGCCTTCGAGCAGCTGCCCGGCCGCGGCCTTGCCGTGACCATAGAAGGCATGGACTACTTCGCGGGCAACGCCCAGCTCATGGCAGAGCGCGGCGTGGACACGGGTGACCTTGATGCCCAGGCGCTCGCTCTAGCAGAAGAGGGCGCGACGCCTCTTTTATTCGCGGAAGAGAATAACCTGCTCGGGTTGATCGCGTTGGCCGACGTTCCCAAGGAGTCGAGTGCACGCGCCATTGCCGAACTGTCCGCGATGGGCGTGGACAGCGTCATGCTCCCCGGCGACAACGAGCGCACTGCCCGCGCCATCGGTGCGCAAGTGGGCGTGGGCAAGGTCATTGCCGAAGTGCTGCCCCAGGACAAGGAAGAGCATGTGCGCACCCTCTCCGAAGCGGACGGGCAGGGCAAACGCGCCACGGTGGCCATGGTGGGCGATGGCATCAACGACGCTCCGGCCCTTGCGCGTGCCGACGTGGGCATTGCCGTGGGCAACGGGACCGACGTGGCGGTCGAGTCGGCCGACGTGGTGCTCGTGCACAACGACCTTGCCGACGTGCCCGCCGCGATCCAGCTTTCACGTGCGACCATGCGCAACATCAAACAGAACCTGTTTTGGGCCCTGTTCTACAACGCCATCTGCATTCCCGTGGCGGCGGGCGTGCTCACCCCGCTGGGGATCAGCCTGAACCCCATGATCGCGGCGGCGGCCATGAGCCTCTCTTCGGTCTTCGTGGTCACCAACGCCTTGCGCCTGCGCACCTGGAAGTACCGCCCGACCGTTTCGTAGAGCGTTTCTGGCAAAGGGCGTGCTCGCGCGACCAGGGCGTTTCCGGGGGATAGCACGTGGCTCGCGCGACCAGGGCGTTTCCGGGGGATAGCACGTGGCTCACGCGAAAATGTGTACATTTTTTCTTTACGTAGTCAGTAAATGTTGCATATAAGTATAATACGTGGAAAAAATGTACACATTTACCCAATCGTCCGGCACCTTAGTTGGGAACGCCCGGCACCTTGGCCGAGAATCGCCGGGCACCTTGCCAACACTGCCCGCCACCTTGCCAAAACCGCTCGATATCTGACCCAAAGAATTGCCGACGTCGGGTCCAAAGGCCAATGCATGCTATTCTGTACCGGTACGACTAACGGTACGCCTAACGAAAGGAATCATCATGCTCAGTGGTTTCATGATCACGCGTGCGATTATCGTCGTCTTTGTGTTGGTATTCGGCAAGAGCATCTTCTTTAGCGTGCGCCAGCAGGAGGCCGTGATCATCGAGCGGTTGGGCAAGTTCCACCGCATCGCGAACCCAGGGTGGCGCGCGAAGATCCCCTTCATCGACCGCAACGTCACGCGCGTTTCCCTGCGCACCATGAAAGAGGGCTTCAGCATCGACGCAAAGACTTCCGACAACGTGACCATTGTGCTGCAGGTGTCGGCGCAGTACCACGTGGACTACAACTGGGGCAACGCGCCCGAAGAGTCCGGCATCTACCGCAGCTACTACATGCTGGCCCAGCCCATCGAGCAGATGCACGACTACCTGGCCGACGCGCTGCGCTCCTCCATTCCCAACTACACGCTCGACGAAGTGTTCGAAAAGAAGGACAACATCGCCAACGACGTGAATGCCACCGTTTCTCATACCATGGCAAGCTACGGCTGGACGCTTGTGTCCACGCTGATCACCGGCATCGACCTGCCCGCGTCCGTCGAGCAGTCCATGAACGACATCAACGCCGCCCAGCGCCAGCAGCAGGCTGCGCAAAGCCTGGCCAACGCCGCGAAGATCAAGCGCGTGACCGAAGCCCAGGCGGAAGCCGAAGCCATGGAAAAGACCGGCAACGGCATCGCGGCGCAGCGCATCGCCATCGCCAAGGGCATCAAGGAAAGCCTGGACACCATCGCCAGCTCCGGCGTGTCCGAGCAAGAGGCCAACGAGCTGTTCCTCTACACGCAATGGACCGAGATGATGACCGAATTCGCCAAGCGCGGCAACGCCACAACCGTCGTACTGCCCGCAGACTTCCAGCAGTCGCGTTCCGTGTTCGAGCAGATGCTCGTTGCCGACCGCGCCCCCAGGCAAAGCGCCACACCGCCCAGCCCTCCCGTCCAAGGGTAGGCGCAAAACGGGCCCCGGAACCGCCGGGAAGGACTATGCGTTTGGAGCTCACCGGCCCAAGGACGGGCCCAAAACAGGAATTGGGTTCATGTCCTATGGCATCTCTGCACGGTTACGGGCAAGGTGCGGAATGCGGCTGGGTTGACAGGGGACGGTGGTCTGTCACACAGGATGTGGCTGGGGACGGCGGCCTGTCGCAAAGACCCCGAGCTAGCGTCTTAGCTACTTGCACGCAGGAAGCGCGCTACGGCGGTTTTGCGCAGGCGGGGTTACAATACGGCACATGGAACTGTTCGAGCTCATACTCATCCTGCTGGCGTGCGTGATCGCTTCTTCCATCCTTGACCAGATCATCACGCGGGTGTCGCTGCCGCTTATCCAGATCGCGGTCGGGCTGGCGGTGGCGCTGGTCGTCCCCCACGTGGCGGACGTGACCATGGATCCCGAACTGTTCCTGGTGCTGTTCATTGCCCCGCTGTTGTTCAACGAAGCGCGCGAAGCAGGCAAGCGCGAGCTGTGGGACAACAAGGGGGCAATCCTTTCGCTTGCCATCGGCCTGGTCGTGTTCACTGTGCTCGTCGTGGGATTTTCGCTCAACTGGATCGTGCCCAGCATTCCGCTGGCGTCCGCCTTCGCCTTGGCGGCCGCGCTTGGCCCCACCGATGCGGCAGCCGTGGGCGCGCTCGGGTCCACGGTTAACCTGTCCACCCGCCAGCGCACGCTGCTTTCCGGAGAGTCCCTGATCAACGACGCATCGGGTGTGGTGTCGTTCCAGTTCGCCATTGTGGCAGCGACCACCGGCGCCTTTTCGGTGGCGGATGCAGCGGGGGAATTCGCGCTGCTCTTCTTCGGGGGCATCGTCGCCGGCCTGGTCATGGGCCTGCTGGCAAGCCTGAGCATCCGGGTGGTTCACCAGCGCGGTTACGAGAACACCACCGTCCACACGCTCTACGAAGTCTTCACTCCCTTCGTCGTGTTCTTGGCGGCGGAGTCGTTGCACGTTTCGGGCATCCTGGGCGTTGTGGCTGCCGGCATCGTCATGGCACGGCGCACGCCGCGGCTCGTTTCCACCACCGATGCCAAGCACCAGATGGTGTCGAGCAGCTTCTGGGAAATAATCGTGTTTCTGATAAACGGCGTGATCTTCGTGCTGTTGGGCATGCAGCTGCCTCAGGCGTTCGCGCCAAGCGTGGCGAACGTGTTTTCCCTGCCGAATCTGATCGGAATCGTGCTTTTCATAACGTTTCTGGTCATGCTGTGCCGGTTCGCGTGGGTATCCGTCATGGAATTGCTCCACTTCGACCCGGAAACCGGGCAGCGCGGCATAAGCAGCATCGGTCGCACCCTGATTGATGCGCTGGTCACCACCATAGCCGGGCCCAAAGGCGCCGTCACCCTGTCGATCATCTTCACCATCCCGCTTATCATGCCCGATGGCACGCCGTTTCCCAACCGCGCGCTCCTGATCTTCCTGACGGCGGGCGTCATCCTGCTCACCTTGCTCATTGCCGACATCTTCCTTCCGGTTCTTGCGCCGCGCGAAACCGAGGAAGGGGACATCGAGCGCGAATTGCGTGCTGCGAACATGGCCGTGATCGAAGGCACCATAAAGGAGCTGACTGCCCGCATGCGCGACGGATCGCGGCCGGAATACGAACCGGCGACGCGGCTGGCCATCGCGCGCTATCGCGTCAAGCTCAACCGCGAACGCATAGAGGCGCAGGAAGAGGGGAGCGTCATCCGCGAGCTTGCGGGCGAAGTGCTGGCCCTGCAGCAGGCGCGTGCCGACGAGATACAGCAGGAGGGGTCGGGCAAGTTTTCGCCTTCCGATGCGGCGCCCTACTACGCCATCCTGCGCGGGATTCGCGCGTCGGTGGGCTACTCGGGGGACGCGGCCAACGTCGGCGCGCGGTTTTCTTCGCTGCCCGGCAAGATCGCCCTGATCAAGCAACTTGTCCGCCCCACGCGCATCGAAGGGGAACGCAACGAGCGCATCTACTACGACACCTGCCTGTTCGCCATCGACCTGGAAAACGTTGCCATCGACTACTTGGACGGCATAGCTGCCGGTTCCGACGAGCGCGCCAGGGTTGCCCGCGTGCTCTCCGAAGAGCATCGCATTTCCCGCGATTCGATAATGGGCCGCATCAACTACGGCCAAGACGAGCAGATGGAGGTTCCGCGCGAGTTCGACCACGGCATGCACGACACCATGCCCGACGGCATGCGCCAGACGTTCAAGGAGCAGTTCGCCCAAGCGCGCGCCTACGCCGACGAAGTGGATGCGGGTGCCTTGGCAATCGAGCTTGACGAGATTCGCCACCTGCAGGAGGCAGGCAAGATTTCCGGCGAAGTCGCCCGTCGCCTGCGCGAAGACGTCTACTTGTTCCAAATGAGCCTGGGCGAATGACGGGCGCATGGGTGCCGATGCATGGCGATTCGTGCATTTTTTACGAGCCAACTTCCCAAGAGTGCGAAGTTGGCGACAACTTTGCCATGCAGACTGATAGTATGTACCAAGCAATTTCTTCGCGCGCATAAAGGATTGCAATTGAAACCTTTAGCTTCAACTTCTGTGGGCAAGGCCGTCCTTGCCCTGTGCCTTTCAATAGGGCTGTGCCTGTTCGGCCTGCCCGCTGCGTTGCTCTACGCTGACGAGCCCCAGGAAGAGGCTGCTTCGTCGAGCGCCGCTCCCGCTGCTCCCGCTGCACCTGCACCGGCGCCCGAGCCAGCCACGCCCGACCCGGCACCGGCTCCTGCTCCTGAGCCCGCCCAGCCCGAACCTGCCACGCCTGACCAGGGCGCAGATTCCGGCAACGCTTCGCCCCAGCCGTCTTCCGACCCTGCTACGCCGGAAACGCCGGCAGGGGACGGTTCGTCCAAGGACGCGGACAAGGACGCTTCGTCCAGTTCGAAGGAAGAGGATTCCGACAAGGACAAGGACGACAAGGAAAAAGAAGACAAGGACAAGGAAGACAAGGAAAAGGAAGAGCAGGACATCGAAAAGGCGAAGGAAGAGGCGATCAAGTCTGCCCTCGAAGCGTTCGACAAGGCGAAGGCCGACGCCGAATCCGCCCAGGCCAAGCTTGGCGAACTCCCCGGGCTTCAGGGAGAGCTTGCCCCCTGCTTCGACCAGCTTACCGGAGCATGGAACCGCCTGAAAGAAGTCGAGGCCCAGCGCGAACCCTTCAACCAAGAGCGCGACGGGTACCTAAAGGAACAGGAAGCGTTACGCGAAGAGCGCGAAACCATAGCGAACAACCGCGAGACCGCCAGCATGCGCAAGGCGAAAGCCGTCTACGGGCTTATGCTAGTCGACCAGGAGCTTGCCAAGACCGGTGGCGTGGACCTGCTTTCGGTCATTTTGGGAACGAGCAACGCGACGGAAGCGGAAAGCTATGGCTACCTGCTTGAAAAGGTGGCGTCTTGCATTGCCGCGCGCGTGGCGAGCGCAGAGGCGGACGCCAATGGGGAAAGCGGCCGCGTGGACGAAGTGAACGAGCGCATAGCCGCCCTGTCGACCAAGGTCGAAGAGGTAGACCAGAAGCTGACGGCTACCGACGACGAGCACAAGATTGCCATTGCGGAAGTGACCGACGTGATCGAGCGCGGCAACGCGGTGGCGTATGCCATGGAGCGCATCTGCTCCGAGTCGCGTCAGGGCACGCAGGACGCTACCCAGAAGGTGGCCGCCCTGACCGGGGAGGACACCACGCCGAACACGACCAGCGCACGGGCGGCCCAGGCGGCCGAAGAGGCGAAAGCGTCCGAAGAGGCCAAGGCGGCAGAGGAAGCGAAGGCGTCAAGCGGAAGCTCCGCTGCGCCGGAAGCTACCGCCGCCGCCAAGGAAGAGGCGCGGACCAAGGAGATCAACGCGGCCGTTTCCAGCGCCATCGCCGACGCCGTCAAGGAATCGAAGGACTGGGACGTGAAGGACCACCAGCTGCGCGTTGCTGCCCAAAACGACATTGGGGCCTGGTACGACGCCGTGGATGCGCTTGCGGGTGCCGAAGGCTACATTAGCTACGGCATGGGTCTGGATTTCGCGCTCGACGAAAAGGACTTCGTCGAGAAATGGGCAGCTGCCATCAACGAGTTCTACGTCGCCAAAGGTTCGCCCCCGCTGGGCGGTTGGGGCGAAGAAATCGCACGTCAAGCGTATGCGTACCATATTGACCCCCGCCTGTGCGCGGCGGTCAGCATCAACGAAAGCGGCGGTGGCGCCGTGTGCATCCGCCCCCACAACGCATGGGGCTGGGGCGCGGCGGATTCCGACCCGTACAACCTGGCAAGCGAATGGTCAAGCTGGCCCGTCGCCATTGAATCCTGGCATCGCGGCATGGCGACCAACGGCATGGGGCTGGCAACCTCACCTGCGGTTTCGAAGCTTTCCGACATCTACTGCGGCACGCCTATCTGGGCGCAGTGGGCGGTGAACTCCATGGAGCAGATGTACGAAATTGCCCGGGCGCAGCAGCTTGCGCAGGACAAGGAGCCCATGGCCGTTTCTGCGGCGGCGTTTGGCAAGGCGGGCAAAGACGCCGAAGAGGGGCAGCCCGCTGACGACGCTGGAGATTCTCAGCAGGTCGTAGCAGTGTAGAGCCGGGGCCTGTCGCAAGGTGCA
>JAFUCW010000157.1 GCA_017459485.1 Eggerthellaceae bacterium
CTGCTGCGGGCCTTGCTCGCTCGAACCGGTGCGCCTGCTCAAAGAAGCGGGCCACGACATTACCGTGTGCTATGCGAACTCCAACATTGCTCCACGCGCCGAGTACGACAAGCGGCTTGCCGAGCTGCTGAAATGGGCGGACACCCAAGGCATCCCCGTGGTCGAGCTACCCTACGACAACGCGACATGGCAAGCTCAAGTAGCCGGACCCTGGCAAAAGGGCCAACTCTCCAGCAGAAAGCGCGCGCAGCGGGAACACGAAGGCGGCAGCGTGGATAGCGCGGATGTGGCTAGCGGATCCCAAGTCGACGAATCCTGGAACAGCGGCCATCTTTCCAGCAGCGAACGAGCGCTGCAGGAAGACGAGAGTGGTGGCTTGGATAGCACAAATGCGGCCACCGAAGAGTTCGTCGACAAACCTTGGGGCACGGACCATCTTTCGAATTGCGAACGCGTACAACAAGAAACTGAGGACAGGCACCTGGGTGGCACAGAAGCGACATCCGTCATTGCGGCCCCGCGCGAAGACCGCTGCCGGGCGTGCTACGCCCAACGCCTGGAAGAGGCTGCCGCCTACGCACAGAATCATGGTTTCGAAGCGCTTTCGACCACGCTTGCCGTTTCGCCTTACCAGCTTTCGGACGTATGCCGCGAAGAGCTTCAAGCCGCCGCCGCGCGTCATGGACTGGCTTGCATCTGGGAAGACTTCCGCCCCTACTACCCCGCCGCCACGCGTCGCAGCCGCGAACTGGGCATGTACCGGCAAAACTACTGCGGATGCGCGTACTCGAAAGTCGAAGCGGAAGAGGAACGAGCTGCACGCAAGGCACAAAAAGCCGCAGCCCAGCAGGAGCGCGAAGCGGAGTTGCGGGCCGCACGAGCGAAGCGGGCCGAACGCCAAGCAGCTTTCGAAGCCAAGCAACGCAGAAAGCGCGAAATCCGCGACTCGTTTAGGCATTAACATGAAAACCTCCGACTTCGACTACAATCTACCCGAAGAGCGCATCGCGCAGGAGCCATGGCCGGTGCGCGACGAGTGCAAGATGCTGGTCATGGACCGCGCGACCGGTGCGCTTGAGGACCGCATCTTCCGCGACATTGCAGACTACCTGCACCCAGGCGACGTGCTGGTCGCCAACGAGACGCGCGTGCTGCCCGCCCGCCTGCTGGGCACCAAACGCGGCACAGGCGGAGCAGCGGAGGTATTCCTGCTACGCGAAGTCCTTGGCCGCGAAAACCACACTGCGCACTCTGCCGTGTGGGAAGTGCTCGTGCGGCCGGGAAAACGCCTGAAGCCGGGAGCAATCGTAGACTTCACTGGCACGCCCAAGATCCCATCTGAGGATGCTGACCCATCTGACGCCCTATCCGCGCACGCTGCCCCAGCCCTTTCCGTCGAGATCCTTGACTTCGCTCCCAGCGGCAAAGGAGAGCGTATCGCGCGGTTAACCACGCCGCTCTCAAGCCTTGACGAAGCGCTGCATGCGGTCGGCCACACCCCCTTGCCGCCCTACATCCACGACTACGCCGGCGACGAGGAAATGTACCAGACGGTCTACGCGCAGCGGGAAACAAGTGCCGCGGCGCCCACAGCGGGCCTGCATTTCACGCCCGAACTGATCGCGCGCATCCAAGAGATGGGCGTGGTGTGGAAAACCGTGGAGCTGCAAGTGGGCATCGACACGTTCCGCATCGTGGAGGAAGAAGACCCCGCCAACCACGCCATGCACACGGACACCTACACCGTGGGGCAGGACGTGGTGGACGCATGCGACGCCGCCCATGCGGCGGGAAAGCGCGTGGTCGCCGTGGGCACTACCAGCGTGCGCAGCCTGGAGTCTGCCTGGGACACGCAGCAGGGAAAGCTGGTCGCCCGCGACAACGCGCACACCAGCCTGTTCCTGGTGCCGGGAAGCACGTTCCATGTGGTGGACGGTCTGATCACGAACTTCCACGTTCCGCGCAGCACGTTGATGATGCTCGTGAGCGCCTTCAGCACGCGCGACAACGTCATGGCGGCCTACACGCACGCCCTGGACGCCGGCTACCGCTTCCTTAGCTTCGGCGACTGCATGTTCATTCACTAACCGAAGGGGAATGCATAAGGAGGGGCCGCTCTTGGCAGCCCCTCCTTCGTTCGCAGAAACAAGTCGCTTGGCCCACGTACTCCGCGATGCGCAGGGCTGCGAAGGATCTAGAGGTTTTCAGCCTGGTCGCTTTCGGGCTTTCTCTTCTTGCGCATGATTGCGAATGCGCCGCCTGCGGCAAGCGCCGCGACAAGAACGACCAATGACGCAATCGCCGGCCCTGGCCCCTGCGGACCAGTAGCGCTTCCCAGCTCTTCTGTCAGCGCTTCCACGATGTCAGAATCGGCTGCTCCCGAACCAGTGCGTGCGCCGCCCTTTTGCGGCTCCTTTGACGATGCACCCGAACGGGACGAACCAGCCTTTTCCGAAACGCGTGAAGAAGCGCCTCCGGACGCCTGGGCACCATCCGTGTCGTGCGTGCCGTTGGACGACAACGCCCCCAACGCCGCGTTTCTGGCGTCGTCGGCGCGCTCTTGCGCATCTGCTGCCCTGCCATCCGCACCTGCGTTCTGGATGATCTCCTGAACGGCTGCAGGCACGCTTCCCCCACCGCTTTCGGGAATGCCCTTGAAGTTCATCTGGAACGTCGCTTCCCACGTGCGGTCGCGCGCTCCGCCGATAATGGTGGAAGCAAGACTCCCCAGCTGGATCTGCGCGGTGCAAGGCATCGTTACGACCGCATCTTTGGACGTAAGAACGCCCAGGTCGAGCGTGATGCTTTTAAGCGCCCCGTCCTCCACCGTCGAATCCACGATCGGCAGGCCCTCAATGGACCTTACCGACATTATCCGATCCTGAATGACGATGGGCACGGTCAGAAAGGCGCGGCCCGCAGAGTCGACGCGCAGCGTGGCGTTGTTGCCCACCGGGTTCATGGGAGGAAACGCTGCGTTGGTGAAATGCGGCTGCAAGGGAAGCCCGCTTGTGTCCTTGTTCACCCAGATATTGGCCGACACCGTGTACGTTCCCGGAGAGAGGCGCCCATCAGCGGAAGTACGGACGTTGCCGGACGTAGGAGCGGAACCGGCAGAGTCACCTCCGGACGCTGCCGTTGCGCTTTCTCCCAGCCGGGCCGCAAGAGCAGCTGCTCCGGAAGCCGAAGGAGCGCTACCCTGCCCTGAAGCCTTCTCGCCTTCCGTCTGAGAGGACGAAGCCCGTTCTGCCGGCTGCCCAGATCCAGCCGCACCCGGCGCCGCGCCCGGTGCCGCGCCCGACGTAGCCTGCCCTGCATTGGGCGTCTCTTGCCCTGCGCCAGTTGCCGCGTTCACCGGCTGCGCGTCGGCAAGCGCAACCGTCAGGTTCAAAGGAACGGAAACGACTCCGTACTCGGGCAAGATGGCCGGATGAAATGCCGATCCGGCAAGCACGTACGTGCGGTCTTGCAGGTCGGGCAGCACAACTGACACATGGTCGATGCGCGACGAGCAGACGCCATACGAGCCCATTTTGGTGCTCGACCTTTCGCCGGTCAAGCGTGCGCTATCCCCGAGCTTTTGCATTGTGAACACGGGATTGGTCACGGGCACGGAAAGCGCGAACGTGCCGTCGGTCCCCACCACAAGCTGCGCATTTCCTTCGACGGGAGCAATGGGAACCCCTTCCGTCCCGCCTTCTGCGCCAAGCGGGTTGGCGGAATTCGTCATGTACGCTGCGCCGTTGGCTCCCACAATGCCCTCGAGCACGGGAAAGCCCGCTTTGGTGGCATCGGAAGCCTTAAGCCAGATGTTTGCCGTTACCTTGTACGTCCCCGGATTCAGAGTTCCAGCCTTCCTTGCGGCGGAATCGGAACCCGTGTCGCGTGCGGACGATACGTTACTATCAGCATCGTTGTCGGAGCCGTGCCCGACAGAAGGCGCCGCAGGGTTTTGCGCAACGGAGTTCGATCCGCCGGAAGGACTGCCCTTCCCTGCATTGGCATTTCCCGGATCGTTTCCTAAATCGTTTCCCGAAGCGCCCGAGTCCTTGCCCTTGCCGTCGCCCGAACTGCCAGCGGAATCGTTTCGCGCGGAGCCCGAGTCGCCAGATGGGCGGGCATTGTCTCCAGACGAGGCTGCGGGCGTGCTGCCGCTGCCGGCGCCAGGATTCTTTGAGGAACCCTGGCCTCCTCCGTGTGCGCTGCCGCCTTTGCCCGCGTCCGCTTTGCCCGTGGTGCCCGTTGCGCCAGGGACCTTGCCACCAGAGCTTGCGGCATTGGATCCGTTAGAACCGGAATCGCTGGCGCCGGTGCCTCCGCCCGAAGGCTTCCCGCCATCGGATGATCCGGGGTCGTCGTCTGTGTCGCCCTCGTCTTTGCCGTCCCCTTCCTTGCCGGGGGTTTCGCTTGACGCTGCGGCAATGGACCACGCAATTTCCTTGTCATCGAAGGTCCCATCGCTCCATACGTAGCCTTTCGCCAAGACGGCACGAGCCGTGTAGGACCCGGCAGCCATTGCCTGCGCACCGTCAAGCGTGTACCCTTCGCCTTCGGGAACACCTTGCTGCACCTGCCCGTTTTCCACCAGCGATTCCACTGCCAGAGGAACAGCACCGGGTGTCGCGGTTTCGACGCTGCCGGCATCCAGGCTAAGCACCAAATTCACTGTCACGATGTCGTAAGTGTCTTTGAGAATGGTGGGATGAAACCCGCACCCCGCAAGCACGTATTGTCGGCTATGCACGTCGGGAAGCAACGCGCGGACTTCGCTGATGCGTGTCTGGTAGTTGCCGAAGCTGCCGCTTGTGGTAGACGACGAAAAGTCCGACAGCTGGCCATTGGTGCCAAGCTTTTGCAAAGTGAACACGGGGTTGACCACAGGAACGACAAGCGTTGCAGTGCCGTCAGGCGCCACTTCCAAAGTCGCATTGTCGGACACGGGGCTTGTCGGAAGACCGGTCACGCCGCCGATGCCCATAGGGTTGGCAGGGTTGGTCATGTAGGCGCTACCGTCCTTGCCGGCCAGCCCCGCAAGCACAGGAAACCCGGCAGCAGACGCGTCGGCGGCGCTAACGGATATGTTTGCCGTTACCACATAGGTGCCCGGAACAGGATGCTTGTCGCTTGCCCACGCCTGCGGGGAAAAGGAGGCCCCCACCGCAACGTAACAGCACAATGCGAAGAGCACGACACATGCTATACGCTCCCTCAAGCTACCCGATATCCGCACCGAACCATGCACTTGTTTTCACTTCCCATCACCATAAGCATCAAACGTATTCACTCAGTGCCGAGGACACTGCGTTACACACGTGCGGCAGGCACAAAGGGCAACTGCCGCACGTATTCCTTTCCTACCTGACGGCGGCGTCGAGCGCGTCGTAGGTGGCCTGGGGCACCGCCACGGGGCCGCCGAAGACGTAGCCGTGCTTGAGCGCCGCCTTGTTGGCGGACACAACCGCGGTGGCGTTGGCGCTGTTGGTGCCGTCGGCCAGCAGCAGCACGGAGCGCTTCTGGCCGCACAGCGCCGCGCCCGCGAGCGCGTCGTACCACGCGTCGCCGCGCGAGACGCCCGCGTTGTTGATGCCCAGCTTGACTGTCGGCTGGAAGCGGATGGAGGCGTACTGGTAGAGGCCTGTGCCGCCCGTGCCGTTGGCCAGCCTGCCCATGGCCCACTCGGCGATCACGCGGCTGGTGGCGTACTGGTGGGCGCCGGCAAGCCGGGTGACGGACCCGCGCGGGACGCCGGCGGAGGCCAGCTGCTCCTCGACCTTGGCGGGCAGGGCCACCGGCCCTCCCACGACGATGGCGCGCTTGTAGCCGGCGGAGCGGATGTATTCGAGCGTCTCGGCCGAGAGCGCGCGGTTGGCCTCGGCGTAGAGCACCGGGCTCTTGGTCGCGTAGGCGTAGGGCGAGATGGACAGCGCGTCGGCGAACGAGGCCTGCGTGGCCACGATGACCGTGTCGGAGCGCGACTTCTGCGCCTTGGCGGCGGCGACCGCCTTGGACGAGGCGCTGGCCGTGGAGGCGCCGACGCGCACCACGCTGGGCCTGGAGGGAAGCGCCTTGATCTGGGCGACGACCGCGTCGGTCACGTCGGCGGCGCCTCCCATGACGTAGACGGTCTTGGCGCCCATGCGGCGCAGCTCGGAGGCCGTCTGCGGCATGAGCTCGGCCTTGCGCGTGAGCAGCATGGGGGCGCCGTGGGACCCTGCCAGGGCCGTGGCGGCGAGCATGTCCCTGAACTCGGAGGCGGTGGAGGCCACCACGGCGGTCGTGGAGGCGCCCAGCTTGCCCGAGATCGCGGCCATGGTGTCGTAGACGCCGGCCCCTGCCAGCCGCTCCCAGATCCTGTCGGCCTTCCAGACGGCGCTCACCGTCAGGTTGCCCGTCACCCTGGTAAACGCCTTGTCCCACTTCGCGAACGCGTAGTCGGCGCGCTTGGGGGCGGCAGGGGCGGTCGCGCCCTTGCCGTAGGCCACCTTCTGGGTCTTGAGCACCTTGTTGCTGTAGCCGTCCTTGAACGTGACGGTGTAGGAGTTCACCGTGGACGTGAACTGCGCGGTGTAGGTGGCCGCCTTGGTTACCTTGGCCACGGCCGGCCAGCCCTTGAACTTGTAGGTGTACTGGGCCGTTGCCTTCTTGGTGGGCGTGGCTCCGGTGTACTTGGGCGTGGCGCCGTAGGCCAGCGTGTCGGTCTTGAGGACCTTGCCGTCGCCGTCCTTCCAGGTGACCTTGTACTTGTTTGCGGTAGACGTGAACTGGGCGGTGTAGGTGGCGGCCTTGGTCACCTTGGCGACCGTGGGCCAGCCCTTGAACGTGTAGGTGTACTGGGCGGTGGCCTTCTTGGTCGGGGTCTTGCCGGTGTACTTGGGCGTGGCGCCGTAGGCCAGGGTGTCGGTCTTGAGGACCTTGCCGTCGCCGTCCTTCCACGTGATCTTGTAGGTGTTGATCTTCCAGGTGGCGGTGACCGTCAGGTTGGACGTGACCTTGTTGAATGCCTTGTCCCACTTCGCGAACGTGTAGCCGGTGCGCGTGGGGCTGGCAGGCGCCGTGGCCGCCTTGCCGTAGGCCACCTTCTGGGTCTTCAAGACCTTGCCGGAGTAGCCGTCCTTGAAGGTGACCGTGTAGGTGCGCGCCGTGGCGGTGTAGGTTGCCTTGTAGGTGGCGTCGGCGTTCACGTCGGCCACCGCCGGGCTCCATCCC
>JAFUCW010000158.1 GCA_017459485.1 Eggerthellaceae bacterium
AAAACATTGCTTTCAGAACGGCAGTAGCAAGCACCGTGAGCGCGGACACTGTCCCACGCCGCCCGTCCCTGCCCTGCGCGCCCGCCTGCTGCAAACCCGATGGCGCCCGCAGAACACCAGCCGCCCGGCCCCACCCTGCGCACCTGATGCTGGGCTAACTTGGCAAAGATTGAGGCTATTTCATCGGCGATCCTGGAAGAATCGCCCCAATGCCGCACGGCGTCCATACGAAAAGCCAAAGGTGAAGGCCCGCCAAGGGGTGGGCGGGCCTTCGAGGAAGAGTTGGTAGGGCGCACAAGCGATTCCGGTGCGGTTCGGGCGGGATGTTGCTAGGCTGCATCCGTTCCGCGCGCGTCGATTTCCGCCTGATACGCCATTACCTTTTCAGGTGTCAGCTTGAAGCCGACCAACAGAATGAGAGCGGCGACTATCAAGATCACCGCGGGAATGGTCATGAAGCCGTTGCAGATGCCTGCTTGTAGCGATGCGGTTGCATCGGCGGCTTCCATGCCGGAGACGAAGCCGGCGGCAGCCAGGATGGCAGGGATGGCGACACCGCGCACCACGAACCCGATTTTCAGTGGGAACAGCTGCAAGCCGGAAATCCAACCAGCGGCGTTCTTCCTGGTCTTCCACTGCGCGTAGACGATGGTGTCTGCGTAGAGGGCGGGGGTGACCGCGTACACCACGCCGTAACCGAACTGCGCAAGCGACATAAGGATGATGACCGTCCAGCTGTTTTCGGGGAACATGCGCGCTGCGAACATGACTGCTGCCCTGGCGAAGAACATGATCACCGTGTTGTTCTTCCCCGACTTGAACAGCTTCGAGAAGCGCGGCGCGAAGTAGGACCCCACCACGCACAGCACGTTCGAAATGAAGATGTAGGTTGCCAGCAGCTCGGGCTGGAAGGTCACGTAGGTGAAGTAGTACACCGCGATGCCGGCGCACGTGAAGTTGAACACCCACTTGGCGATGTCGGAGAGCATGAGCGCGATGAGCGGCGGGTTGGTGAACAGGGCGCGCATGAGGTCCATGAACGTCGTGCGTCCTTCGTCTGCCTGCTTCTTCTGCGTGTAGTTGGCAAGCTCTTCCTTGGTGTATTCCTTGTCGTAGCCTTTGAACATGCGGAAGTGCACGTAGTAGAGAATTGCCATGATCGAGCCCATGATGAAGGCGCAGAACGCATATTGGTTCGTTTCTCCAAGCAGGGCGGCGCCGGCCATGGCAAGAGGCGGAATCATGTAGCTGAACACGATTTTCGAGGCGTTGGCGTATATGCTGCGCGTGGACGCCAGGTGGGCGCGGTCTTCGGGCGTCTTGCCCGCCACCGAGATCATGGTCACGTTCGCCACGTAGGGGAAGTCCCAGGCGGCATGCGACGTGACGTTGAAGAAGATCACCAGCGCCGCGGCGATGATGGTGTTTTCGGACAGCCGCGTGAACTCGAAGCAATACAGGATGGGCACCACCCAGGGCAGCACGAGCAGCCACGAGCGGTAGCGCCCCCATTTCATGGGTTTGAGCGAGTTGATGAAACCGCCGTACATCCATCCCAGGACCGCGTCGACGCCCGATCCGATGGCGGCAACCAGGGCCGCAGTCGCCGGATCGAACAGGGCCATGTTGGTCAGGAAGAACACGAAGTAGTAGGTCTCCACGTTCGACATGAGCGTGAATCCGAAGTCGCCTACGCCGTAGAACCAGCGCAGCGCCTTTGTCAGCGGCTTGCCGGTGGACTCGTCGGCGGATTCGCTCGGGGTTTCCTCTGAAACCTGAGGGGTGGCTTCGTCTTCGACAACTCTAGGTTCGTCAGACATGAGTAATCACTCCTTGAAGGTATGTGCGTATAAAGGGCCGACCCGTGCAGTCGCGCGGAGTCGGCCCGGTTGTCGTGTGCCGGATGGCGCGGGGTATGCGGTTGGATGAGTGGTGCCCGCATGCCTTCCGCGTCTCTTGCAGGTAAGTGGAAGCTGCCCTAGGCTGCGTTTTCCTCCTGCTCGGCAAGCTTGATGCGGCTGTAGCGGTACAGCTCTTCGGCCAGATCGACTTCGCGCTCGGCGGCCTTCGGATCGCGCAGGCGGCAGGCGTAGCGGCCCGTAACGCCCAGCTCGTCCACGTGTTGGCGCACGTCGGCGACGGCCTCTTCGTCGGACAGGCTCGGGTCGACGATGTAGAGCGTGCACTGCGCCAGGTCGGGGAATTCGTTGATGAGTGCGACCTTGTCGTTGCCCGAGTCCTGTCCCTCCCAGGCGTCCCAGCCCTCGTCGATGTAGTGCTGAAGCAGGGTGCCGATGTTGCCGCAGGAATGACGGCACGTGTACATGCCGCGGTTGTGGATGTGGTCGGTGATCTTCTTGTAGTGCGGCGACAGCAGATCCTTGTACAAGTCTGGTGAGAAGAACGTGGACTTCTGCGTGCCCATGTCGTCGTGGAACAGAATCATGTCCGCGCCGTAGACCTCTTTGGCGATGTCGATAAGCTTCATGTGCCATTCGTCGAGCTGGTCCCAGAACTCGTCCAATTCGTCCTGGTCGGTGAGCAGCGCGCAGAAAGCGTCTTCGAAGCCGATCATGTCGGCGGTGCGCTCGAACATGCCGTTGACGATGACGAAGTAGGTCAGGCGATCGGGATCGAGCCGTCCCTCGTAGTTAGCCTTGAAGTCCGCCTCCCAGTCGATTTCGTTCAGGTCGGGGAACTTCACGTCGCGCCAGTCGCAGATGTCGTCGATCAGCGTGAAGCCCGGCGTGACCATGGCAGCACTCGTCAGCTCGTCGTAAGTCCAGTCGATGCCGAACCAGTCCACGCCTCCGAAGGTGCGGGCGTGCGCGTCGGGCATGACCATGGGCTGGACAGCGTTGTTGTCGTAGGTCTGGTTGGGCACCCACAGCGGCATCTGGTCTTTTTCCAGCATGCGGATCATGTTCTCTTTCGGGGTGATGGGCGTGTTCCACTTGGGCGTGACGGTGTCGCCGGGGCCGTAGATGGTGGGCACGCTGTTTTGACCTGTGACCTTCAATTCATCCGGGTTGAACGTGAACATGGGTAGAACTCCTATCTCTTGGTTTTCTCTGGGGCGGGTTCACTTTCCGCCCCAGGTTTTCTCAATCGCTAGGTAACGTCGCTGCTAGGCAGCGTCACTGCTGGGTAGCGTCGTTGTTAGGCGACGTCGTTTGCGCTGGCATTGCGCGCGTCGATTTCGCGCTGGTACTGCTCGACCTTGTCCTTGGTAATGCGGAAGCCGAAGAACAGCAGGGCGGCGGAGACCAGCAGCAGGATTGCAGGGATGGTCATGAAGCCGTTGCAGATGCCTTCCTGCAGCGCCAAAGTGGCCGCAGAGGGGTCGATGTCGGCGGAGAACCCCGCAGCGCCAAGCACAGCGCCGATGACGATGCCGCGCAGCAGCACGCCGATCTTCAGCGGCACGTTCTGCAGACCGGAAATCCAGCCAGTCGCGTTCTTGCCGGTCTTCCATTCGGAGTAAACGATCGTGTCGGCATAGAGGGCAGGCGTGCAAGCATAGGCGATGCCATAGCCAAACTGAGCCAGCGCGCACAGCACGATAACCACCCACATGTTACTGAACATGAAGCGCGCGGCAAACAGCACGACGGCCATAAACACAAAGGTAAGAATCGTGGTCATGCGCGTAGAAAGCACGTTAGAGATGTTCTTGGCAACGTAGGATCCGATCACGCATGCGACGTTGGTGATCAGGATGTAGGTTGCCAGCATGCCAGCATCCTGGGCAACGTAAGTGAAATAGTAAATAGCAATGCCTCCGCACACGAAGTTGAACGCCCACTTGGAAAGGTCGGCCAACATCAGGATGAGCAGCGGCGGGTTGGTGAACAGCGCTTTGACAAGGTCAAGCCCGCTTGTGCGGTTCTTGTCCGCTTCGGCCTTGGCCTTCTTCATGGCCTCAAGTTCTTCTTCGGTGGGCATTTCCTCGTAGCCGTCGAACATCTTGAAATGGCTGAAGTACAGCACGGCCATTACGCAACCAAGCACGAACGCAACGGCACCATATTGGTTCGTCTCGCCGACAATGCCCGCGAACACCGTGGCAAGTGGCGGCGCAATGAAACTGAAGATGATCTTGGAGAAGTTCGCCCATGCAGCGCGCGTTGATGCCAACTGCGCACGGTCCTCCGGTGTCTTGCCCGCCACCGCGATCATCGAAACGTTCGCAACATAAGGCAGGTTCCATGCCACGTGGCTGACGATTGCTGCAGCAGTAACCAGCACTGCAGACAGCATCATGTTGTCTCCGATCTTTATGAACTGGAATGCATAGAGGAACGGAACAATCCAGGGCGCCAAAACCAACCATGAACGGTAGCGTCCCCATTTCTTAGGCTTGATGCTGTTGAGGATGGCACCGTAAATCCAGGAAAGCGCCGCGTCCACGAACGACATGACCGTCGCGATAGTGGTGGCAACGCCGGTGGAGAACTGTGCAAGGTTGGTCAGGAAGAAGTTAAAGTAGTAGGTTTCGACGTTGGTCATCAGGGTGAAGCCGCAGTCGCCCACGCCGTAGAACATCTTCAGCGCACGGGAAAGCGGCTTGCCTTCCTTGGCGGGAGCCGCCGCTGCTTTCGTTTGGGCAGCAGGCGCATCTTTCGTTTGGGCAGCAGGCGCGTCCTTTTTCTGCTCGGCCTCTGCAGCAGTCTTGGATTCGTCGCTCATTCGTGTCCCCTTTCTTGTGTCATGCGGCATTACGCTTCCCCGAACAGAGCGCGTTCCGCATGCAAGAAAAGGCGCACGATACCAAGCCTTGCCCCAAGGCTTCTCTTGCATATGGCACGCTTACTATTCGTTTTGCCGCTTTGGACAATTGACATGCACCGCGGAGCTTGTCATGTATCGAATTTACCGCACGGCCGACCGCCCGCCTACTACAAAGCGTACCAGTGTTATAAGCGTTGTACTGTGCACGGTGCACAGTGCGCTTTTTCTGCAGGCTGCTTTGCGTATGGGAGGATCAAGCCCTCCAACCTTCGCGCTTCTGGGATGGGGCGCAGAGAAAAGAAACCGGCGCGTCTACCCAGCACCTTTT
>JAFUCW010000159.1 GCA_017459485.1 Eggerthellaceae bacterium
AAATGGGTTCGAAACAATGCATGGGCGCAAACGGTGCGAAGGGCGGGGCGGACGGTGCGCAGCTTACCGTTTCTTCATAAGCATGCCAAGGTGCTCGTTTCGCTGCGTCTACATGACCATACCGGGGCGCTTCCTCTGCTTGCGCCTCGGAGCCGCATAGCAACCTCCTTCAGGGTTCGCACCCAATGCCATTCCGAGCACGAGCGAAGAATCTCCGAGAGGACGCGGCATGTTGGGGAGGCCCTTCGTCGCCTTCGGCTCCTTAGGACGATACTGTGCGAACAGCAGCCTTCCGGCTATGGCTTGCAGTCTACGGCCCGAGGGTTTCGCCGGGCGCGCTATACTGGGGCGCACCCACCCGAGTGAAAGGACAACCCCCATGCTCGAAGTTGGCACGAAGGCACCCGATTTCAAGCTGCCAGACCAAAACGGACAGATGCGCACCTTAAAGGAATTCCGCGGAAGCAAGGTGGTTCTGTACTTCTACCCGCGCGACATGACCAGTGGCTGCACGAAGCAGGCCTGCGCCTTTGGCGACCTGTACCCGCAGTTCCAGGAGGCGGGCGCGGTGGTCGTCGGCGTAAGCAAGGACACCGTGGCATCGCATAAGAAGTTCGAGGAAAAGTACGGACTCCCCTTTATCCTGCTCTCCGACACCGAGAAAGAGGTTCTGCAAGCCTACGACGTGTGGCAGGAGAAGAAGCTCTACGGCAAGGTATCGATGGGCGTGGTGCGCACCACCTACCTCATCGACGAGAAGGGCAAGATTGCCAAGGCCTTCGGCAAGGTGAAAGCTGCTGACAACCCGGCCCAGATGCTCGAGGAGCTGGCGTAGGGGCGGGGAAGCGCAAGACGCAGGCGGGCATATGACCTCATGACGATGAAGAGCTGCCGCCCCGCCGCCCCGCACATAGCTCGTGTGCCATAGTGCAAGGAGTACTCATGAGGGTAACCATCTCGCCGGCAAAGAAGATGGTGGTCAATACCGATGACGCTGAGGCAATCGCACTTCCTGCGTTCATCGAGCGCGCCGAAGACCTGCGCGACTGGCTGCGCAGCTTGTCGTTTGCCCAGCTGCAAGGGCTGTGGGCGTGCAGCGACGCCATTGCCCAGCAGAACGCCGAGCGCCTGGAACACATGGACCTGCGCCGCAGCCTGACCCCTGCGCTGCTGGCCTACGACGGCATCCAGTACGCCTACATGGCGCCCGCTGTCTTCGAGGACGGCCAGTTCGAATGGGTGCAGGAGCACCTGCGCATCCTCTCGGGCTTCTACGGCATCCTGCGCCCCTTCGATGGCGTGGTGCCCTACCGCCTGGATATGCAGGCCAAGGCCCAGGTGGCAGGATGTGCGAACCTCTACGCGTACTGGGGAGGCGCCCTCTACGATGCGCTCATGGAAGGCAACGAAGGGCGCATGGTCGTGAACCTCGCCTCCAAAGAATACGCCAAGGCCATCGAGCCATATCTGCAGCCCCAGGACACCTACATCACGTGCGTCTTCGGCGAATTGACAGGGGAGAAGGTGGTCCAGAAGGGCGTCTACGCCAAGATGGCCCGCGGCGAGATGGTGCGCTACCTGGCTGGCATCCAAGCGGCCACCCCCGACCAGGTGCGCGGCTTCGACTGGAGCAACTACCGCTTCGACGAGACGCGCTCGACCGACGACACTTTCGTGTTCACACGCACCACGGTGCCGGGCAAGGAAGGGTAGGGCCGCCTGCCCCTCGGGCGCTGTGTTTGCTTCTGCCTGGTCGCTTGGACCTAGGCGTCTTGCAGGTCCTCTTCCAGCAGCGCGAGGGCTTCTTCAACCGTTATGCACGGGTACGGTTGGCGCTTCAGAAGCCCCTCGTCTGATGTCATGATGCAACGTGCACCTGCTCGTTTTGCAGCAGCAGCAATCAGGTTGTCCTCGTAGTCGGGATGCTTGTTGCGCATGATGAACGCTTCGATGACATCGGACTCGTCGGCGGGGACAATGTAGGACAGCTTGCGCAGCGACTGCAAACACGCCCACGCTGTTTCGTTGGCAGCGTGCGCAGCGCTTTCGGTGAGTTCGCCGTCTCTTTCCCGGGCAACGCGTTTCAGCTCACGCTGTATCATATAGTAAACATCGACAGTACTGGCGATTGCTGTGCAGAGCTGTAGGTTCTCTGATTCATACGATTTCCCAACGAGCCGAGTTGTCGTGGTGCATCTTTCGCTTCGGAAGATGAAATAATCTATCCAGGCATTCGTATCAAGAAGAAGTCGCATCGTCATAGCGCAACTCCCTTTTCTGCAAAGCGTTCGAGACGTGCGTCTTCTCGCATTGCCTCGTAGTCGAGCTTCTCTTTTTCGCTTGGCAGGGGAATGCCCATCTGCTTGTAGAAGCTCTCCACAATCCTCGGGCCTTCTAGAGCCTCTTCGGAAGGCGCCTGCACTTCGTGCTTCTCTCCAGTGGCTAAATGCGATAGAGACGCCTTCCCTGCCAAGACGCGGGGGAGCGCATCGTCAATGGCCGCAAGGCGCCATACTGTTTGCACCACCCTCGAAGGCGTGAGGCCCACCTTTGCGAAGGCGGCATCGCCTAGGCTTTTCACATCTTCGTCGATGCGTACGTTCATCTGTGTGCTTGCCATGCGTGCCTCCTTGCTATACGTAACATCATGAAGAAGTATATCACATGCTATACAGGATGCCAAAAAGGTGTATATGCATTCTGCGAGCTCTTCGGGCATTTGGCGAAATCCCGAATAAACCACAAGATATTGTGTTTGAAGGTTCTGTGAACTCCCATATTTAGGCACGTTACCGAAACGTTAAATGCTATGGTGTCCAAACCGACAGCAGAGATGGGGCGTCACGCACAACAGTTTTCCGCCCCTTCCCATGCCAGTAAACAGACCATGAAAGCAGCAATAGAGCGTGGGTTTAGGCTCTCGCTCACCGCACACCAAACGCAGAAGGGGGAAGCCTCATGAAGGTTATCAAGCGCAACGGTTCCGAAGTCGAGTTCGACGTCACCAAGATCGTCAACGCCATTGCCAAGGCAAACGCCGAGGTCGTCGAGGAGAACAGGCTCTCCCAGGCGCAGATCCTTACTGCGGCTAACAACGTCACCGCCGAGTGCGAGGCATGCGGCCATGCTCCCGCCGTCGAGGAGATCCAGGACATGGTCGAGGACCAGATCAGGGCCCTGGGGGCCTTCGAGGTCGCCCGCAAGTACATCATCTACCGCTACGTGCAGAACCTCAAGCGCCAGTCCAACACCCCCGACGAGAAGATCCTGTCGCTCATCGAATGCAACAACGAGGAGGCCAAGCAGGAGAACTCGAACAAGAACCCCGTGGTCAAC